>NZ_JBQDYF010000007.1:0-182799 GCF_052044135.1 Salinisphaera sp. RV14 | reverse complement strand
CCTTCGCTATCCTGCCAGCGCAGCAGGGCCTCCACGCCCACGACCCGTCCGGTCGTGGTCTCCCACAGCGGCTGATAGTGCAGGCTGAATTCTTCGTGCTCCAACGCATGGTGCAAGCGCGCTTCGAGCGTGAAACGCCGCTGGCGCCTCTGCGCCGTCTCCGGGGAATAGAAGGCGATACCGTTGCCGGCCTGTTTGGCCTGGTACATTGCGGTGTCGGCCTGGCTGATCACCGATTCGGGGTCCGCGCTGTAGTAGGGGAACAGGCTGATGCCGATACTCGCACCGATACGGTGGTTGAATCCCTCGATATCGAAAGGACGACGCAGAATCCGGATGATGCGTGTTGCCAGCGTCTCCGCGGCTTCGGCCAGGCGTCGCACGCTCTGTTCAGGGTCCTCGGCGGCAAGCGCACGCCGTGGGTTGTCCATCATGATCGCAATGAACTCATCGCCACCCTGGCGCGTCACCCAGTCCCTCTGACGCAGGGTGCCCTGAATACGCTGACTGACGCTGCGCAGCATGTGATCGCCCGCCACATGCCCCAGCGCATCGTTGACCAGCTTGAAATCGTTGATATCGATGAACAGCACGGCCGCCGCCTTCGGTTTGCCCCCTTGGGCGATTCGCGCCGTGTGATCCTGGTGGAACTGTTGCAGCAGAAAACGCCGGTTGGGCAGCCCCGTGAGCGGATCGTGATAGGCGAGCTGGCGAATCTCATCCGCCTGACGCTCGCGCTCACGCTGCATCTGCAACTTGTCCAGCCCGAACGTGAGGTTCGCGGCCAGACGTTCGAGCAGTTTGCGTACCTCGCCTTCGAAATCGCCGCTGTGCGCCGAGAACACGCTCAACACACCCGGCGGCCCCGCGCTCGGCTTGAGCGGCAGCGCGATCATGGCGCCCAGGCCCCAGGCCCTGATTTCTTCGCGCCAGGGTTCAACGCTGGCGTCCAGGGCGAGGTCGGCGGCGATCTGAGTTTCACCCGTGGTAATGGCACGCCCGGAGGGTCCCTGTCCCCGAGCGGGGGCGCCTACCTCCACTCGAGTGCTTCGGGCAAACTCGGCGGCAGGGCCGGCGATGGCGACTTTTCGGATGTTGCCGGCGCTTTGCGAGCCGGTTTCATCCTCCAGAAAACCGACCCAGGCCAGGGAATATCCCTCGAACTGAGCGATCATGCGGCAGATCGCACCGAGCAATCCCTCCTCGGTGGTCTTGCGCAGCATGATCTCGTTGCAGGCGTGCAGCGTACGCAGCGCTCGGCTCAGTCCGCTGAGCTCCCGACGCGTCGCGTCGTGGGCGAGGTACTGGCGCTGGGAAAGCGCCCGCAGGTGCAGCAGATTGGAAATACGCGCACGCAGTTCAGGACCGGTCGTCGGAAGACGCAGAATATCCTCTATCGAAGATCCCAGCTCTGCCGGTAGCGGTCCCGTCGCGCCTTTATTCTGTGACGCGAGTACCAGCACCGGGAGCACGACCAGCCCGGCTTCTTCGCGTCGCCGCATGATCGGCTCGCGCAGACGCCGAAACGATAACGCATCGACGATGAGCAGATCCAGCCTGACGGAATCCAGCCCGTCGTCCTGCTGCAGGCGGATCAGGGTCAGGCCATCGTCCGGTGCCAGCAGCCGCGCAAGCAGCCGGTAATCGCCATCCGAGCGGATGGCCACGCCGACCCGTGCCCCGGTGTCTTCCGTCGCTGACGCTACGCCAGAGTCTGGTGTCATCCGCAGACCCTACGCGTTGTCCAGCAACTCAGGCATGCCGCTGATGATGCCGCGCATCCCTTTGATGGGGGCGCCCACGCTGAGGCCGTTACGGGTGATGTTGAAATGGCGCAGCGTCTTCTCGAAATCGCCGGTACGCTTCTTGAGGGTGCCGATGGTCTTGCGCAACTCGCCGTCAAGCTCCATGTAGCGCAGCATGAGCACGGCGTCCGCCAGATAGCTGATACCGTATTCACTCACGCGGACCTCGCCGCCGGCTATGGCGCTGATCTCGTTGATCAGCAGCACGGTGACGCCCATATTCGAAAGATACCGGCAAAGCGCATGGATATGCGGCGTGATGTCCCGGCCGCGTACGGACTGACGATAGCCCGAGAGGCTGTCGAGCATGACCATTCGGACGCCGCGTTCTTCCACCTCGCGCTGGACGCTGCAGGCGAATTCCTCGGGCATGTACCGCAACGGCTCGATCTCTCGAACCGCGAGCGTACCGGTGTCGATCATCTGGCTTATCGGGATGCCGATCTGCTCGCAACGATGGCTGAGGGTGCCGACCCGCTCCTCGAAGGTGAAGATGACCGAGCGCTCCCCCCGGCGCGCTGCCTCGCCCATCACATGGGCCCCGAGCGATGTCTTGCCGACACCCGATGGCCCGGAGACCAGGGTGACGGTGCCCCGTTGCAATCCGCCCCCGGTCAGCGCATCGAGTTCGGCCAGCCCGAAAGGAATCGTCTCGGCGACAAACGTCTGCTGGTGGTCCTCGGGAACCAGGCGCGGATAGACCTGCATCCCGTGGCTATCGAGGCGCACGGCATGCCGGCCTTCGGCAAAACCCGCGCCGCGGCGCTTGACGATATGCAGTGCTCGCCCGTCCGGGCCCTGCTCGAGCTTCAGGATGCCGTCCCCCAGGTATTGCAGGTCGTCATCCGCCGCCGAGCCCTGTTCAGCCGTGAAAACGACGGTCGCACCGGCAGCCGTGAGGTATTGCAGCAACGCCATGACCTGCTTACGGAACTGGAAGGCATCGGGCACGAGGTGGCGGAACTGGCTCAGAGCATCAATGAATATGCGCTGCGGCAGGCCATCCGGGCAGACCGAATCGATGCGCTCGCGCAGGTCCGGGGCCTCGGCCTCCCAGGGTTCCAGCAATTTGTAACTGGCGTGGTCGCCGTCGGCATGTCCTGGCGTAAGATCGAGCAGCGTGATCGTGGACAGATCCAGGCCGATGCTTTCGGCGTCGGCGCGGATGTCGTCCGCCGCCTCGCCAAGACTGACCAATAGTGCCGGTTCGCCCTGGATCGCAGTCAGGAAATGCAGTCCCAGTGTGGTCTTGCCGCTGCCAGGCCCGCCGGCAACCAGATAAGCGCGACGGGGCACAAAACCACCGTGGAGCACGGCGTCCAGGCCCGCCACGCCGCTCGACACGGGTTGTTTATCCCGACGCGATTTTGGTCCTTTTTGAACGATTTCCGGTCCCGGTTTCACGAAGGCGACTCAGGAATGATAAGCCATGGCAGCGCACCGCAGCGACTTGCCGGTGCGAACATGCACGCCGATCAATCGATCAGCGCCTGGATTCGGGTCGCAACCCGCGCAACGCCTTGTCTGCCTGCTTGCAGTCGATGTGCCGGCTACAGCGCCACACCATGAAGATTACGATTGTGGGCAGAGGACAGCGCTTTTGAATCGTGGTGCCCGGGGCGAGACTCGAACTCGCACTTTGTTTCCAAAATCGGATTTTGAATCCGACGCGTCTACCAGTTCCGCCACCCGGGCGCAGCGAGTGCGGAGTATACCTGCGAGCGGCGGTGCGAGGAAAGCGTGTCGCCCGGGCGCCTCAATGTCGAGCCAGGATGCCTTCCAGATCGTCCTGGTAGGCCATCACGGTCTGGCGATAGGTCAGGTGCGGGTCGGATCTGGTCCCGTTGATCACGATGCCGTATGCCGCGAATCCGCCATCGGCGAGGCGAAAATAGCCGGCCAGGGCGCGCACGGTGACCGGGTCGCTGAGCGTGCCGGTCTTGGCGACCAGTCGCGTCTCGAAGTCGGCATTGCCGCGTTTGAGTGTTTTCGACGGGGCCGAGGCCGGCACCGGCAGGCTGCCGTAGAACGCGGGGAACAGGGCGTTCTGGTGGAACATGTAAGCGAGCAGGGAGACGAGGTCGCGGGCGGAGACACGGTTGCCCAGCGACAGCCCGCTGCCGCTGTCGAAGATCGCGTGACCGGCCGCGGCCTTGGGGTAGACGAATGCGTTGGCGCGCGCCGACAGGGCTTCGAGCGCCTGCGACGCGCGCGGCAGCGACAACGGGCGGCTCTGACCACTGTTCGCGGCGACGTCGAGCGTCAATGTGTCGGCCATGTAATTGTTCGAATACGCCATCATCGGAATCAGCTGCTCGGCCAGCGATGCGCTTTGCACCCGCGCCAGCGTGGTGCCGTCCGCGTTGACATTGCCGCTGCGGGTGGTGACCGTGCCGGCGACAGGGATGCCCGCGTTGGCCAGCATCGCAGACAACACCCTCGCCGTTTCTGCTGCGGCGCCGGTTACCGCGCGCTGGAAGTCGTAGGGGCCGTGCCCGGTCGCCAGTGTGCCGCGGATGTGCAGCGTGGAGCGGTGGCCGTCGTAGGTGCGCCAGGCCATCAGGCCGGTCTTGGCGCCGGCGGCGACCGTCTTGACCTGATTGTCGATACGGTAGCCCGGCAGATCTTCGGGGTGCAGCACGGCGCGGGTTGGCGCGCCGGCGGTGTTGCCCGGGTAGACCGTCGCCATGACGGTGCCGAAGTTCACGCCGGCCGACGACAGCGGGGCGCTATAGGCGTGCGAGGCGCGTTCGTGGGCGTCGCAGCGGTCCTGGGTCAGGCACGGTACCTTCCCCCAAAGGCCCTGGTCGATCACGAGATTGCCGCTGACCTTGTCCACGCCGCGGGCCTTGAGCCGCATCACCAGTTCGTGCAGACGCCGGTTGTCCAGCGACGGGTCGCCGCCGCCGACGAACACGAGATCGCCGTTGAGCGTGCCATGACTGATGGCCCCGTGACTGGCGAAGCGCGAGGTGAAGCGATGGGCCGGGCCGAACTGCTGCAATGCCGCCGAGGCTGAAAACAATTTGCTGACCGAGGCCGGGCGCAGCCGTTCGTCGGGGTTCAGCGCAGCGATCGGCTGCATGTCGCGTAGACGGACCACGAACGCGCTGACTCGGGCATGCTGCGCCAGCGCACGGAGATCGGGCAGGGCGGCACGGCCGGCGCCGGCCGCGGTCGCGATGGAACTCCACAGCAGGACAGTCGCGAACAGGGTCGCGGCGAGGCCGGATGAGCGAGCGATGGGCGGCATGGAACGACCTGTTCTGCGATGGCGATGGCGGCGGTGGCGGCCCAGTCTAGACACAGCATTGTGCCCGGCTCAATCGAAGATGCGATCACCGGGGCCCGGCATTGAATCACGTCAACCGCGATGCGACGGCGTCCGCATCAGCCGCGCCGGTCGACGCGCCGGTCGACGCGCCGGGCGCGCGTGTCTAAACTGCGCCGCCATGATCTACGAAGCTCTGGGCCGGGACGGCGATGCGCGCCGCGGCCGCCTGCATCTGCCGCACGGCACGGTCGAAACACCGGCCTTCATGCCGGTCGGGACCTATGGCACCGTCAAGGGCATGACGCCCGAGGAGCTGACGGCGCTTGGCGCCGAGATCGTGCTCGGCAATACCTATCACCTGATGCTGCGCCCCGGTACCGAGATCGTCGGCGCGCATGGCGGCCTGCATCGCTTCATGCACTGGGAGCGGCCGATCCTGACCGATTCCGGCGGCTTCCAGGTCTGGTCGCTGGCCGAGATGCGTAAACTGGGCGAGGACGGCGTGGCATTCCGGTCGCCGCTCGACGGCTCGCGCCAGTATCTTTCCCCGGAGCGTTCGATCGAGGTCCAGCATGCGCTGAACGCCGATATCGTCATGTGCCTGGATGAATGCACCGACTATCCGGTGCCCAAGGCCGACGCCGCCCAGTCGATGCAGCTGTCGATGCGTTGGGCCGCGCGCTGTCGTGAAGCGCACGGCGAGTCCGGCAACAAGCTGTTCGGCATCAACCAGGGCAGTGTATTCGCGGATCTACGCGCCGAATCCATGGCCGCGCTGGTGGATATCGGCTTCGACGGCTATGCCATCGGCGGCGTTTCGGTGGGCGAAGGCTGGGACGACAAGGCTGCGGTGCTGGAAGGCGTGCTGCCGAAAACACCGGCCGATGCGCCGCGCTATCTGATGGGGGTTGGCACGCCGGCCGATCTGGTCGCGTCCGTGGCCTATGGCATCGACATGTTCGATTGCGTCATGCCCACGCGCAACGCGCGCAACGGCTACCTGTTCACCCACGAGGGTGTGCTCAAGATCAAGAACGCCGTGTACAAGCACGATACGGCGCCGCTGGATGCGGCCTGTGACTGTTATACCTGCCGGCACTACAGCCGGGCCTATCTGCATCACCTGTTCCGCTGTGGCGAGATTCTGGCGTCGCGTTTGAACACCTGGCACAACCTGGCTTACTACCAAAGATTGATGCAGCGGATCCGCGCGGCGATCGAGGCGGGCGACTACGCGGCCTTCATGCGCGATTTCTTCACCGGGGCGGAAGGCCACGGAACACCACAGGCCGCCCATGGCGGATATGGTGGCGGCTGACACCGTGCATCGGCGGCCCGGGTAGTCGGGCGGCAACAAACCCTATGGCATACTGTGCGGCTTGTTTGCGGCGCAGTCCGCGTAACCTGAGGACGAGGGCTTTTTATTATGGATTTTCTGATTCCCGTTGCACACGCCGCGGGCGGTGGTGCCGAAGGCGGCAGCGCCATCTATTCGATCGGCATGATCGTGGTTTTCTTCGCGATCATGTTCTTCCTGGTGATCCGTCCGCAGATGAAGCGGCAGAAGGAACACAAGAAGCTGATCGAGAGTCTGTCGAAAGGCAGCGAGATCGTCACCGCCGGCGGCGTGGCCGGCCGCATTCGCGAGGTCGGCGAGAATTTCCTGGTCGTGGAAGTGGCCAAGGATGTGGAGATCCGCGTTCAGAAGTCGTCCGTCACCAGCGTGGTGCCCAAGGGCACGATGGATTCGCTGTAAGTTCGCTCGGCGAGCGACCTGCGTTTTGCGATTGATCGGGGCCTTATGAACCGTTATCCGCTGTGGAAATATTTTCTGCTCGTCGTCGTGCTGGTCGTCGGCGTACTGTATGCGTTGCCCAACCTGTTCGGCGAACAGCCGGCGGTGCAGGTCTCCAAGGCCAACGGCAATGCCGCGACCCGGCAGCTCGAGAGCCGCGTCAAGAGCATTCTGTCCAACGCGGACATGGCAGCCCAGACCGTCACGCTCAACGACGGCCGCCTGCTGGCGCGTTACGGCGGTACCGACGCCCAGCTCAAGGCGGCCGGTGTCCTCAAGCGCAAGCTGGGCGATAACTACACAGTGGCGCTCAATCTGGCGCCCTCCACGCCGGCCTGGCTGCGGGCGATCAAGGCCCGGCCCATGTCGCTGGGCCTGGATTTGCGCGGGGGCGTGCACTTCCTGCTCCAGGTCGATATGGATACGGTGTTCAAGAACACCTACGATCGCTATGCCCGCGATGTGCCGCACTACCTGCGCAACCATTCGATCCGCTACCAGCGCGCCTACCGCGACGGTGACTCGGTCAAGCTCGTGTTTCCCGGCGCCGCGGCCATGCACCAGGCCAAGAACGCGTTGCCGAGCCAGTTCAACAACCTGCAGTTCAAGCAGGCGCCGAACGCGGACAACACGCTGGTCGCGACGCTCACCGACAGCCGCGCCCAGCATATCCGCAACTTCGCGCTCGAGCAGAACCTCACCACGCTGCGCAACCGCGTCAACGAACTCGGTGTGTCCCAGCCGCTGGTGCAGCGCCAGGGGCAGGACCGCATCGTGGTCGAGCTGCCGGGCGTGCAGGACACGGCCCAGGCCAAGCGTCTGCTCGGCAAGACCGCGACACTGCAGTATCGCCTGGTGGATCAGAAGCATGATGCGCAGCAGGCCGCCAAAACGGGCAATATTCCGTCCGGCGATCAGCTGTACCACACCAAAAACGGTCAGCCGATCCTGCTCAAGGATGACGTCATCGCATCGGGCGACCAGATCGTCGATGCCTCGGCCGGCTTCGATCAGAAAACCAACCAGCCGGCCGTTTTCGTGACACTCGACGGCCAGGCGGCCAGCAAGATGTTCAACGTGACCTCATCGCACGTCGGTGATCCGATGGCGGTGCTCTACACCGAGACTCGCCTGGAGACGCATTACAAGAACGGCAAGAGGGTCACCACCCAGCACAAGGATCAGCGGGTGATCAGTGTGGCCAACATCCAGAGTGCGTTCGGCAAGCGCTTCCAGACCACGGGACTGCAGCGGGGCGAGGCACACGATCTCGCGCTGTTGCTGCGTGCCGGCGCCCTGGCCGCACCGGTGAATATCGTATCCGAGCGCACCATCGGCCCGAGCCTGGGCGCCGACAATATTGCCGAGGGTGAACGCGCGGTGGTGGTCGGTTTTCTGGTGGTGGTCGCCTTCATGGCGATCTACTACGGCATATTCGGTTTGATTGCGGATCTGGCGCTGTTCATGAATCTGGTGCTGGTGATAGCCGCGCTGTCGATCATGCAGGCCACGCTCACGCTGCCGGGCATTGCCGGTATCGTGCTGACGATCGGCATGGCGGTGGACGCCAACGTGCTGATCTTCGAGCGCATACGCGAAGAGCTGGATGCGGGCAACACGCCGCAGTCGGCGATCAAGAGCGGCTATGACAAAGCCTTCAGTTCGATCTTCGATGCCAATATCACGACGCTGATCGCGGCCCTCATGCTGTTCGGCTTCGGTACCGGCCCGGTCAAGGGCTTCGCGGTGACGCTCAGCCTGGGCATCGTGACTTCGATGTTCACTGCCATTATCGGTACGCGCGCGATCGTCAATCTGACGTACGGCCGCCGCAAGCGGCTCAAAAAGCTCTCGATCTAGGACCCGTGCTATGCGTCTGATCAAGTCCAACACCTCGATCGATTTCATCGGCAAGGGCCGATATGCGGTGATCGTGTCCGCGATCGTGCTGCTGGTGTCCTGTGTATCGCTGGGCGTCGGTAAGTTGTCGTTCGGTATCGATTTCACCGGCGGTGTCGTCGTGCACGTGCAATACCCGCACGAGGTCAGCCTGAACAAGGTGCGCAGTGCGCTCAGCGCGGCCGGGTACGCGCAGCCCACGGTTCAGCACTTCGGCAGCGCCGAGACCGCGCTGATTCGTCTGCCGGCCTCGGCCGGGCAGAAGAAGGCGGCCTCGGTCGGCGGCAAGGTGATGGATGCGCTCAAATCCGGGCCGCCGGGCGCGCAGCTGCAATCGGTGGAGTTCGTCGGCCCGCAGGTCGGTAGCGAGCTGGTCAACAAGGGCGCGCTGGCGCTGCTCTACACCGTGATCGCGATTCTCATCTATGTGATCTTCCGCTTTCACTGGAAACTCGCCACCGGCGCCGTGGCCGCGCTGGTGCACGATATCGTCGTCACGCTCGGCGTGTTTTCGCTCACGCACATGGATTTCGATCTGACCGTGCTGGCCGCGCTGCTGGCCGTGCTCGGCTACTCGCTCAACGATACCATCGTGGTCTACGACCGCATCCGCGAGAACTTCCGCCGCATGCGCAAGGCCACGCCGAAGGAAGTCGCCAATGCCGCCATCAACCAGACGCTGGCGCGTACGCTGATGACCTCCGGCACCACGCTGATGACGCTGCTGGCGCTGTTCTTCCTCGGCGGCCCGGTCATCCACGGCTTCGCTGCGGCGCTGTTGGTGGGTATCATCACCGGCACCTACTCGTCGATTTTCGTGGCCAGCGCGCTGGCGCTGTACTTCAAGCTCAATGCCCAGGACCTGTTCCCGCCCAAGGAAGAGGACGCAGCGAAGGCCGCCAAGGTTACGCGCTGATCGGTACGCCGCCCGGCGGACGGCGCGCGGGCACCCAGGAGGGGCCGTCATCGACGGCCCAGCGGCTATCTCCATGTGGCGTGGATGTACGCCGGCATGTCGGCATCAATGGCCGGGTCGCCGTGGCGGATGCCATCGGGGCAGGACTCGGCCCGGCGCTGGGCGCGCCCGGTCGTGTCGGCGCCCGCGGTGGCGGCGATATAGGCCGGCGTCATATGCATGCCGGCGGAAATGCCGGCCCAGATCCCGATGTTCTCGTCGCGAACATCACGTTGCTCGACGACCTGAACGGCTTCGTCGCCGGCCAGTCGATCGAGCGAAGCGTAGTTGGGGCGGCCTTCGAGCAGGCCGGCGCCGACCGGAATCAGCGCCCTGGTGCACACCGACAGCAGCGGCGCACGCGCGGGATGCGCGCGCACCAACGCCAGCATGGCCGGGCACGAGCAATGCATCGAACGCGGCGTCGCCCGGCAGCAGCCGGAGGCCCTTGGCGCAGCGGATGCCGTCCGTGCGCTGGCCGACCAGCATGCGTTCGCTCGGCCCTGCGCCGGGTTGGCCCGAACGCCGATCAGTTCCCGGCGGCCGAGCCGGTCAAGCCCTTCATGGGTCGTCAAAGACGAGAAATCCGAATCGCATGCCGGTCGCGCCGTGCTGAATGACGCGGGCCGCATCCGGACGGGCGCGGGCTGGGCCAGGACGTGCCGCGATCAGCGCCCGCCGCGCGGGGTTTTCACGATCTTGTCGAGCATCTGCGGGTAGAGCTTGGGGTTGGTCGCGAGGATATTGCCGGTCTCCAGCGGATCAGCGTCGTTGTCGTGCGCATCGGATGCGATGCCGCCGGCGGCGCGGACCATGAGCATGCCGGCGGCCAGATCCCAGGCCGACAGCCCGATTTCCCAGTAGCCGTCGAGCCGGCCGGCCGCCACATAGGCCAGGTCGAGCGCGGCGGACCCGGAGTGCCGCATGTGCCCGCAGGCCGACAGCATGCGGTTGTACAGCGGCAGATAAGTCGTGATATCGCCCTGACGGCGGTAGGCGAAACCGGTGGACAGCATCGATTCACGCAGGCGTACCGTGTTCGACACGCGCATCCGGTGGCCGTCGACGCTCGCCCCCTTGCCACGCTCGGCGATGAACAGCTCGTCCTTGACCGGGTCGTAGATCACGCCGTGCTCGACCACGCCGTTGACGCGACAGCCGATCGACACGCAGAAATGCGGAATGCCGCGCATGAAGTTCATGGTGCCGTCGATCGGGTCGATCACCCAGACCGTGTCCGAGTCGCCGGTCTCGCCCGATTCCTCGGCCAGAAACGCATGCCCCGGGTAGTTGCGCCGGATGGTGTCGATGATTGTGGCTTCGGCGCGCTGGTCGGCCTCGGTCACGAAATCGTTCTCGGCTTTCCGGGTCACCTGGCCGGTATCGCCGCGGCGGTAGTAGGACAGGATGACGTCACCGGCACGCCGCGCGGCGGTGACTGCGATATTGGTCAGGGGTTGCATGAAGCGGGCGCCTAAAAAGAAGCTAGCGTAACATTAGCGCTCTGTTTTTCCCCGCTGCCACGTCCCTTGATGAGCGATTCCGCGCCCCAGAACCCGAGGCCCGACGCGGCCGTGCTATCCCGCCTGCGCATCGTACTCGTGGGCGCGCAGCATCCCGGCAATATCGGTGCGGCAGCACGCGCAATGAAGGTTATGGGCTTGTCGGACCTGGCTCTGGTCGCGCCCGAGCGTTATCCGGACCCCGAGGCCACCGCGCGCGCCTCCGGGGCCGACGATGTGCTGGCTGGTGCGCATCGGCACGACACGCTGGATCAGGCGCTGGCGGATTGTGTGCTGACCATCGGCACGAGCGCTCGCAGTCGTCGAACCCAGTGGCCGTTGATCGATGCACGCGCCGCGGCCGTGCGCGCGGTCGCGGCCACCGCCAACGGGCCGGTGGCGCTGGTATTCGGGCGTGAACGCTCCGGACTGAACAACGCCGAACTGGATCGTTGCCAGCTGCATCTTCAGGTGCCGACCAATCCCGAGTACAGCTCGCTCAATCTGGCGGCGGCGGTGCAGGTCGTGGCTTATGAGTTGCGTGTGGCCAGCGGTCACGGCATCGCCGCGGGCGAGGTGCACGTGCCGGTTCCGGCCGCCGATATGGAAGGCCTGTTCCAGCACTGGCACGATGTGCTGGTCGCTGCGGGGTTTCTCGATCCGAGCGAGCCGCGCATCCTCATGCGGCGGCTGCGGCGGCTGTTCAATCGCGCCGCGCCGGATCGCATCGAGACCAACATCCTGCGCGGCGCGCTGCGCGCGCTGGATCCGCGTCGTCTGCCCAACCGCAAGCCGGGCGCGGGCGACGATCGATAGCGCGTGCCGCCCACTGGACGTGGGCGCTACACTTGATCCTGGCGTTTTCGGCCCGAAATAGTCGTCTACGTTTGGTCCATGCGCGCCATGGCGCGCCGGCGACAGGCCGCGCGCCCCTATCCGCGGCGCCACGTTTGGGGTTAGCCGATGTTTGCTCGCTTTAAGGAAGATCTGGATACGGTATTCGAGCGCGACCCGGCGGCCCGCAGCGTATGGGAAGTCATCTTCACCTATCCCGGGCTGCATGCGATCTGGTGGCATCGCGTTGCCCACTGGTGCTGGAACCACGGCATGAAATGGATCGCACGATTCATTTCGCATCTGTCG
This sequence comes from Salinisphaera sp. RV14, assembly GCF_052044135.1. Lineage (NCBI taxonomy): Bacteria > Pseudomonadati > Pseudomonadota > Gammaproteobacteria > Salinisphaerales > Salinisphaeraceae > Salinisphaera > Salinisphaera sp. RV14. Next base: position 170,426 of record NZ_JBQDYF010000007.1, on the reverse strand, counting down.
CGCTGGGTCACGGGCATCGAGATTCATCCCGGTGCCGTGATCGGGCGTCGGTTTTTCATCGACCATGGCTTCGGTGTCACGATCGGCGAGACCACCATCATTGGCGACGATTGCACGATCTATCAGGGCGTGACCCTGGGGGGCACCAGCTGGAGCCCGGGCAAGCGTCATCCGACGCTCGAGAACGATGTGGTCGTCGGCGCCGGTGCCAAGGTGCTCGGGCCGTTCACGGTGGGCCAGGGCGCACGTATCGGGTCGAACGCTGTCGTGGTCAAGGAAGTCCCGCCCGGCTGCACCGCCGTGGGCGTGCCGGCCAAGCTGGTCAAGTGCAAGGACGGCACGCCCGAGGACCGGCGCAAGGAAACCGCGGATCGGATCGGTTTCTCGATGTATGGCGTGACCCAGGACATGCCCGATCCGGTCGCGCGCGGCATCGACGCCATGCTCGATCACATCGATGCGCTGGAGCGGCGGCAGGACGAGTTGGAACAACTCACCCGGCGGCTCGGCGCGCGTCTTGACGAAAAGCACCCGGAAACCGATCACGTCTGATATGCGCGCCGCGATCTATCTCGACCATGCGGCCACCGCGCCGCTGGCGCCGGGCGTGGCCGAGGCCATGCACGAGGCGCTGGTGGACGCCGCCGGCAATCCGTCGTCGCCGCACCCGCCGGGACGGCGCGCCCGGGCGCGGGTGGACGCCGCCGGCGAGACGCTGGCCGCGCTGATCGGCGCCGAACCGCGCGAGATCGTCTGGACCTCCGGTGCGACCGAATCGTCGAATCTGGCGCTGCGCGGCGTGGCCGAGTTCGTGGGCGACGGTGCGCGCATCGTTTCCGTCGTGACCGAGCACCCGGCCACCCGCGACACGCTCGGTGTGCTTGCGAAAAAAGGGGTGACGGTCGACTGGCTGCCGGTCGACGAGGGCGGCGCGATCGACGCGGGCGAGCTGGCGGCCGCCCTGGCGCAGGGCCCGGATCTGGTTTCGGTCATGCACGTCAACAACGAAACCGGCGTGATCCACGATATTCCGGCGATCGCCGAGCAATGCGCGGCAGCCGGCGTCGCCCTGCATGTGGACGCGGCGCAAAGCCTGGCGCGGCTCGCGATCGACGTGAGGCGGACGCCGATCGCGCTGATGTCGTTGTCGGCGCACAAGATCGGCGGCCCGAAGGGCGTCGGCGCGCTGTATATCCGTCGGCGCGTGCCGCGCATCGGGCTTGTGCCCCAGGTCATCGGCGGCGGACAGCAGCGCGGCCTGCGCGCCGGCACGCTGCCCACGCACCAGATTGCCGGTTTTGGCGCGGCGGCGGCACATGCGGCACGGCACGGCGTGGCGGCACAGCCGGCATGGGCGCGCCTGCGCGACGCATTGTGGGACGCCATCGTGCCCGTCGGCGGCCTGTATCGCAACGGGCGCCCGGAACACACCGCGGCGCCGTTTCTGAGCGTGAGCGTGAGCGGCGTGCACGGCGCGGCGCTGGTGGCGGGGCTCAACGAAGGTGAGCCCGAGCTTGCGGTATCGGCCGGCGCGGCCTGCAGTGCGGCCAAGGGCGAGTCCTCGCATGTGGCCCGTGCCATGGGCCGCTCGCCCCGCGAAGCGGCCGCGACCATTCGTTTTTCCCTGGGCCCCGGGGTGGATGACGCGGCCATTGCGGCGGCGGGGCAGCGGTTCACGGACGAAGTGACGCGGCTGCGTGCGCTGGCCGCGGCGGTTTGAATCGCATGCTGGCCAGCGAAACGATCATGGCACGTTTTCTGCGCCCGGCCCGGGCCGTCGCGCCGGAAACAGCCGCGGGCTGGCCGGCCAGCGGCGCCGCCGAAACGCCCGGCGAGGACGCGCGTTGCCGCGTGTTCCTGGCGCGCGACGACGCCGCCCGGCTGCGCGCGGCGTTCGCGGCGTTCGGCCCGCCGGTGGTCGTGGCCTGTGCCGACTGGGTCTGTGAACAGGTGACTGGCCAGACGGCCGAATTTGCGCGTATTCTTACATTGGCCGATGTCGAGAAGGCGTTGGCTCTGACGCCGACACAGCGATACGCTGGGTTGGTGGCGATCGACGCGTTGGCCAACGCGATGATCAATCTGGGACGATAGCGTTATGAGCGAAACAACACTGCAAACCGAAGGTCTGGTGCTGACCGAAGCCGCCGCGGCGCGGATCCGGTATCAGCTTGAAAAACGCGGACATGGTCTGGGTCTGCGCCTGGGTGTCCGCAAGTCCGGCTGCAGCGGTTACATGTACACCATGGACTATGCCGACGAGATCGACGACGACGACGATGTTTTCGAGGGCCATGGGGCGCGTGTGGTGGTGGCCCGCAAGCATATGCAGGTACTCGCGGGCACGATCGTCGATTTCCGTTCCGAAGGCCTGAACCGCATGTTCCGGTTCGACAATCCGCGGGCCAGGAACGCCTGCGGCTGTGGCGAGTCGTTCATGGTGTAGTGGCCGGGCGGGCGCCGGGCGTTCGCGCGGTCCGGCGTTCGCCATCGATTCGATTCGTTCGATACCCTGACAGGGCACGCGTGTCCGCGATACAATGCGAGGTTATCCGCGCGCACATGCATCATGCGTGCGGCGTATATCATCCATCGTATTGTTTCAGTAGGAGAATCCATGGCCGTCGAGCGCACCCTGTCGATCATCAAACCCGACGCAGTCGCCAAGAACGTGATCGGTGAGATTTATCGCCGTTTCGAGAATGCCGATCTCAAGATCATCGGCGCCCGCATGATGCAGCTGTCGCGGGAAGATGCCGAGCAGTTCTACGCCGTGCATTCCGAGCGCCCGTTTTTCAACGCGCTGGTCGAGTTCATGATCTCCGGCCCGGTCATGGTCCAGGTTCTGGAAGGCGAGAACGCCATCGCCAGGAACCGCGACCTGATGGGCGCGACCAACCCGAAGGAAGCCGAGGCCGGCACCATCCGCGGCGATTTCGCCGATTCCATCGACGCCAACGCCGTACACGGCTCGGACGGCCAGGACACCGCCGCGACCGAGATCGATTTCTTCTTCGGCCAGGGCGGCCTCTGCCCGCGCTAGGCGCAGGCGCCGAACCGAAGCCTATCCGGACCGATTCGCCATGACGAATGCCGACAGCGACAACCTGACCCCGACCCGAACCAGCGCGACCGCCAGCGGTACGCGTGTCAATCTGTTCGGCCTCGACCGGGAGGCCATGTCGGCGTTTTTCAAGCAGCATGGTGAATCGGCATTTCGGGCAAAGCAGGTCATGCAGTGGATCTATGCCCGCGGCGTGACCGATTTCGCGGCCATGACCGACCTGTCCAAGAAACTGCGGGAACGCCTGCCAGAGATCGCGGAGATCCGGCCGCCGGCCCGTATTCGCGAACAGGCCAGCCGCGACGGTACGCGCAAGTGGCTGCTCGCGGTCACCGAGGACATGGATCCGGATAACGCCATCGAGGCGGTCTATATTCCCGAGGCCGATCGCGCGACGCTGTGCATCTCGTCGCAGATCGGCTGCGCGCTGGACTGTTCCTTCTGCGCTACCGGCAAGCAGGGGCTGAACCGGAATCTGACCACGGCCGAAATCGTCGGTCAGGTCTGGATGGCCGAACATGACCTGCGTGCCCAGGGCAAGGTGCACGGCGAACGCGCGCTGTCGAACATCGTCTTCATGGGCATGGGCGAGCCGCTGGCCAACTACCGCGCGGTGGTGCCGGCGATCCGTATCCTGCTCGACGACTACGGCTTCGGCCTGTCCAAGCGGCGGGTGACGGTGTCGACCTCCGGCATGGTGCCGTTCATGGACCGGCTGCGTGCCGAGGTGGACGTGGCTCTGGCGGTATCGCTGCATGCGCCGACCGATGCGCTACGCGACGAGTTGGTGCCGATCAACCGCAAGTATCCGCTCGACGAGCTGATGGCGGCCTGCGATCGCTACGTCGAGGGCAAGGAGCGCCGGGCCCACGTGGTCTATGAATACGTGCTGCTGGCCGGCGTCAACGACCAGCCCGAGCATGCCCGCAATCTGGTCCGGCTGCTCGGTAACCGGCAGGCCAAGGTCAACCTCATTCCCTTCAATCCATTCGACGGTTCGGGCTACGAGCGCCCGCCCGAGGCGAGCATCCGCGCCTTCCAGGATGCGCTGCATGCCCGGGGGCTGCGCACCACCGTGCGGCGAACGCGCGGCGACGATATCGACGCCGCCTGCGGGCAGCTCGTCGGCCGCGTGCGCAGCAAGCAGAAACGGCATTTCCGCGACGTGCCGATTCGTGTCGAATCCCGGCCGGCTCCGCGCGTATGAGCCGACGTCTGGTTGCGCTGGTCGCTCCGGTTGTGCTGGCGGCGCTGCTGTCGGCGGCCGGTTGTGCGACGGACGGCGGCGTCAATCGCCAGGACGCGGCCGCGGCGAATGCCAACGTGGGTGCCAACTTTTTGCACAAGGGGCAGAACGACCGCGCTCGACAGGCCTTTCAAAAGGCACTGCAATACGACGCCGATAACTTCACCGCCAATTGGGGCATGGCGGTCGTGAGCGAGCGGCTCGACGAGCCGGCTCGGGCGAAACGGTATTTCAAGAAGACGCTGTCGATAAGGCCGGCGGCCGAGGTTTACAACAGCTACGCTGCCTTTCTCTGTGAGCAAGGCAAGACCGATCAGGGCCTGGCTAATTTCAAGCGCGCACTGAATGCCGGGAGTTCGGGCGATCGCGCTGACAGCCTGGCCAACGCCGGCCTGTGCCTGTACCGGGCGAAGCGCACGAAACAGGCTGCCCAATATTTCCGTCGCGCACTCAAGGCCGATCCGAAACAGGCGACAGCCCTGACGCATCTGGCCTCAATCGAATACCATGCGCAGAATTACTTGAGCGCGCGCGCGTTCATCGAACGCGCCGACGCTGCGACCAAGCTCGATGCCGCCCAGCTGTTGCTGGCCGCGCGTATCGAACTGGCGCTGCACGACCGGTCCGCCGCGGCGGCCTATCTCAAGCGCCACAATGCGAACAAGCCGACGGCAAGCCGATCGCTGAGCCAACTGGAGTCATCGCGTCAATGAACGCAACGCACGACGATCAATTCGATGAACCAAAAGAGCCGGGCCTGGCCCCGCGCGCCGAGGACGAAGCGGCGTCGCCGGGCCTGACGCGCAACAAGTCCGAGGGCCTCACCCCGGGCGAAATTCTGCGTGAGGGGCGTCTCGCACACGATTACACCGTCGCGGATCTCTGTGCGCAGACCCGGCTCAGCCGCCACACGATCGATGCGCTCGAGGAGAACGATTTCCAGGCGTTGTCGCAGCCGGTGTTCGCGCGCGGCTACTATCGCCAGTGCGCCAAGGTCCTCGATCTGAACGTCGATCGGCTGATGGCGGCCTATACGGCGCTGGTGGGCGAGGCAGCGCCGAAGCCGCGGCTCGATCACCGCTCGGTTGGCGCCGGCATTATTCCGCAGGATGTGACCCCGGGTGGCGGCTTCCGCTTCCGGGGGCTGTTGATTCTTGCGCTCATCGTTGTGGCCGTGGTCGCGGCGGTCGTGTTCGTGCTGCCGTCCACTGGCGTGCCGGGCGCGATCACCGGCAACAGCAGCAGTGGCAATGCCGTTCAGCCCAGTCAGCCCAATCAAAGCGCGAAATCCTTCGAGTTCAATTCATCCAGTTCATCGAACAGCACTGGCGGCAGCGGCGCGCCCAGCAGCGAACCCACGACCAGCAGCCCCAGTGTCAGCAGTGCCGGCACCAGTAGAACCAACAGTACGGGTGGGGGTAGCAGCAGTAACGCCAGCAAAGCCGGCGGCGGCACGAACAGTCAAGGCGCCGTTGCGACAGGGGCCGACAACAGCATCACGCCCAGCGTGGTTGGCGGTAACAGCGGCTCGTCGCGTACCGGCAAGCAGCCCGGCGGGCGCAACGTCAATCAGTCGCTTGGCCTCACCACCACGCCGAGCCCGGCGGGTGATAATTCAACCGCGTCGGGCGCCGAGCCAGCGCAGCAGAACGCGCCACCGGCCGTGCCGCCCAACCGTCTCGTGCTCAAGTTCAGCAAGCGGTCGTGGGTGCGCGTGACCGATGCCAACGGTGATCGCATGGCATCGGGCATCTTCCAGTCCGGTGATACCAAGGAATTCAACGGCACACCGCCGTACAAGATCACGCTCGGCTATGCGCCCGGGGTGAAAGTGACCATCGGTGGGCAGCCGGTGGACGTCGCCGGACATACCAGCGGGGGCGGTATCGCGCACCTGACGGTCAACGCGGCGAGCAGCGGCAACGGCAACGGCTAGTGTGGCCTCACGTCGATTCGCGCGATGGATTTCGCGCGGTTTTGTCCTGTCGGGCGACGCGCGTCGATCGTGCCTTTCCGCGAATAAGGCCAATGGCCGCAACGGGGCATGGCGACCAAAAGCGCCGGAACAGGGTGATGAATAGGCGTCACGGGACACAGGCGCCCGGGCTGTACAGTCACGATAGAAGGGTTCGATGAGTCAGCGTATTCAATCGATCCGCGGCATGCAGGATGTGCTGCCCGCGGAAAACGCGTTGTGGCACACGCTGGAACGCACGGCGGCCGATGTGTTCGCGGCCTACGGCTACGAACAGATCCGGTTGCCGATCATGGAACGGACCGGTCTGTTCGAGCGGGGCGTCGGTGAAGTAACCGACATCGTCGAGAAGGAGCTCTATACCTTCGACGACCGCGGTGGCGAATCCATGTCGCTGCGGCCGGAGGGCACGGCGGGCGCGGTGCGCGCCGGGATCCAGCACGGTCTGCTGCATAATGCCACGCAGCGCCTGTGGTACGTCGGGCCGATGTTTCGCTACGAGCGGCCGCAGAAGGGGCGCCAGCGCCAGTTCCATCAGTTCGGTGTAGAGGCCTTCGGTCAGGCCGGGCCGGATGTGGATATCGAGCAGATCGCGATGTCGTCGCGACTTTTCAGTCGTCTTGGCATCACCGGCCTGCGGCTCGAGATCAATACGCTCGGCACCCCGGCCGAGCGGGCGACGTATCGCGATGCGCTGCATGCGTATTTCAGCGCCCATCACGAAACGCTCGATGCCGACAGCAAGCGCCGCCTGGACCGGAACCCGCTGCGTATTCTCGACAGCAAGAACCCGGAGATGGCCGCGCTCATCGCGGCCGCACCGGCGTTGACCGATTATCTCGGCCCGGAATCGGCCGCGCATTTCCAGGGACTGTGCGACGGCATCGCTGCGCTCGGCATCGACTACAGCATCAATCCGCGTCTGGTCCGCGGCCTGGATTACTACACGCGCACCGTGTTCGAGTGGCTCACCGATGATCTCGGCGCCCAGAACGCCGTGTGCTCGGGTGGTCGTTTCGATGGTCTGGTGGCCCAGCTCGGCGGTTCGGATACGCCGGCGACCGGTTTTGCCATGGGCGTCGAACGCGTGGTCGCGTTGATGGAGGCGCAGGGCGTTGCACTCGACGATGTGGCGCCGCAGGCCTATCTGGTCCACACCGGCGACGCGGCCAGCGCGCGGGTGCCGGCGTTGGCCGAACGCCTGCGCGATGCGCTGCCCGAGTTGCGACTGCGCGTGCATGCAGGGGGCGGCAGCTTCAAGTCGCAGTTCAAGAAGGCGGACAAGAGCGGGGCCCGTCTGGCGCTGGTGTTCGGTGACGACGAGGCTGCCAACGATACACTCCAGATCAAACCGCTGACCGACGACCGGGAACAGGAAACAGTGGGGCTCGCCGAGGCGCCGGCACGTATCGCCGCGCTGCTGGCCGATGCGCGCGGCTGACGCGACAGTCGACGGAACGAAACGACAAAGGACGGGAATGGCGGACTACGACGACAACGAAGAGCTGGCGAGCCTGACGCGCTGGTGGTCCAGGAACGGGACGGCCGCGATCATCGGTGTGCTCATCGGGCTGCTTGCGATTGGTGGCTGGTACGCCTGGGGCTGGTACAGCAATCGTCAGGATGCCCATGCGGCCGACATGTACGCCCAGGTCCAGCACGGCATCAGCACCGACAATGTCACCGCTGGCGTCGACAATCTCGTGTCGACGCTCGAGAGCGATTACAGCGGCACGCCCTATGCCGGCGCCGCGGCCCTGGCCATGGCCGCCTACCAGGTCCATCAGGACAAGCTCGACAAGGCCGCCGCCCAGCTCGACTGGGCGATGAAAAATGCCAAGGGCGAGGGCATCCGCCAGATCGCCGCGGTGCGCAAGGCGCGCGTGCTCTGGGCCGAGAACAAGCCCGATGCGGCGCTCAAGTTATTGAAACAGGATCATCCGGCATCGTTTGATTCGCTCTATGCCGAGCTGGCCGGCGATATCCATGCAGCGCAGGGCGATCGCAAGGCGGCGCATGCGGCCTACAAGAAGGCGCTGGCGAAGCTGCCGCCCGATGCGTCGCGGCACATGCTCGAGCAGAAACTCCATCAGAATGCACCGGCGTCGGCCGCCGGTGACACGCCGACCGATTCGAAGAAGTCCGACTCATGAACAATTATCGACGCAAGCTCGCCTGCCTGACGCCGCTGCTGATCGCGGTCACGGTCGGCCTGACCGCCTGTGGCGGCGGTGCCACCATCAACCAGCCGAAACCGCTCACCAAACTGCCGAACCCGGCCTTCCGGATGCAGGTGCTCTGGCATGCCAACGGCGGCAGCGGCGCCGGCAAGGACGAAGGCGGCTTCGTGCCCGCGGTGGCGAACGGTCGGGTGTATGTAGCGAACAGCAACGGCGAAGTCGTGGCGCTGAAGCTGGCCAACGGGCACCGCGTGTGGCATGTCGATACCCATGAACACCTCATTTCCGGTCCGTCCGTGGTTGACGGCACGTTGCTGGTCGGCACCCGCAACGGCGAGGTTATCGCGCTGTCCGCCGATGACGGCAGCAAGGACTGGAGCGCCGATCTGTCGAGCGAGGTGATCGCGGCCCCGGCCGGCACCGCCAATCTGGTGGTTGCGCGTACGGTCGACGGGCATGTCGCCGCGCTGGACATGGCCACCGGCGACCGGCTCTGGACCATCGAGGGCAGCGTACCGAACCTGACCATGCGCGGCACGGCCTCGCCGGTCATTCAGGGCAACACGGTCTACGTCGGCATGGACAGCGGCAAGGTCCAGGCGCTGGATCTGGCCACCGGTGAACAGCGTTGGGAGCAGACCGTGGCGCTGCCGGAAGGCCGCTCGGAACTCGACCGTATCGTCGACGTCGACGCCAATCCGTTGATCGACGGCAACAGTGTCTACGCGATCAGCGCGGGCGACGCGCTGGTGTCCATGAATATTCATGGTGGCGGGATTCGCTGGAAGCACAAGATCGCCTCGGAAAACAATCTGGCGGTCGACGGCAGCAACGTCTATGCCACCGACATGAACAGCGTGGTCTGGGCCGTGTCGCAGGCCAACGGCGAATCGGTGTGGAAGCAGGACGCGCTCAAATACCGCAAGCTCTCGGCACCGGCCGTCGTCGATGGGCATGTACTGGTCGGCGACTATGCGGGCTATCTGCACTGGCTGTCGCCGAACGACGGGTCCGTCGAGGGGCGCGGCCGCCCGTTTGACCAGGCGATCCGCGCGCAGCCGGTCGTGGTCGGAGACCGGGCGATCGTGCTCGGCGCCGACGGCGAGGTCGCCGCCGTGCGCTTTGCCTCCAGCGGTAGTTGATCCGTGGCGGACAGCGGGGCCGTTCTTCCGGTCATCGCACTGGTCGGCCGGCCGAACGTCGGCAAGTCGACCCTGTTCAATCGGCTGACGCGATCCCGGGATGCCCTGGTGGCGGACCAGCCCGGGGTCACGCGGGACCGGCAGTACGGCTATGCCACGCATGCCGGCCGGCGCTTCATCGTGGTCGATACCGGCGGCATCGGCCAGGATGACGAGGATATCGACACGCGAGCGCTGGCCCAGACCGATGCGGCGCTGGCGGAGGCCGATGCGGTGCTACTGGTGGTGGATTGCCGCCAGGGGCTGATGGCCGGCGATCGGGCGATCGCCGAGCGCCTGCGGCGCAACGGCCAGCAGGTCATCGTGGTGGTGAACAAGAGCGAAGGCCAGGCCAACGTCACGGCCAACGCCGAATTCCATGCGCTGGGGCTGGGCGAGCCGTGGGCGATCTCGGCCGAGCATGGCGATCGGGTCAATCTGCTGCTGGAACGGGTGTTCGCCGATCTGCCCGAGCCGCGTGCTGCGGTGCGCGCCCACCGCCCCGATGCCATCCGCATCGCGCTGCTGGGCCGGCCGAATGCCGGCAAGTCCACACTGGTCAACCGGCTGGTGGGCGACGAGCGCATGCTCACGCAGGACGCGCCGGGGACCACGCGCGACGCCGTGGCCAGCGAATTCTTTTTCGACGACAAGCCGTATGTCATCGTCGACACGGCGGGTGTGCGGCGTCGTTCGAAGGTCGACGACGGCATCGAGAAGCTGAGTGTGATCAAGGCCATGCAGGCGGCCGAACAGGCCCAGGTCGTGGTGCTCATGCTGGATGCGCGGGCCGGGCTGTCGACCCAGGATATCCGCCTGCTCAATCTGGCGATCGAGCGTGGCCGGGCGGCCGTAATCGTGCTCAACAAGTGGGACGGCCTGTCGCCGGATGAGCGTGCGAAACTGCATGCGAAGGTCGTTGAGCGCATGGGCGCGTTCGACTATCTGCCCTTGTTGTTCGTTTCCGCCTTGCACGGCTCCGGGCTGCGCGATCTGCTCGATGCCGTACAGGCCTCGTACCGGGCAGCCTTCGCCGAACTGTCAACGCCGCAGGTCTCACGCGCGCTGGAAGACGCCGTGGCGGCCCACGCGCCGCCGGCCGTCCACGGGCGCCGTATCAAGCTGCGCTTCGCCCATCAGGGCGGGCGCAATCCGCCCAAGATCGTGATCCACGGCAACCAGACGCAGCGGCTGTCGGCCGAATACAAGCGTTATCTGGTGCGCCGCTTCCGGGCGCACTTCAACCTGTTCGGCACGCCGATACAACTGGTGTTCAAGAACAGCGACAACCCCTACGTCGACAAGCCGCGCGCGCAACGCCGCTAGGCGCCGCGGCCTGCGAGCCGCGATGCCCGGCGTGTTCGTTGTCGCGTTGACGCAGCACCCGCGCGGGTCGAGCCGGCGGACGCTACCGGGACGGGTGGCAGGCGGGGGCATTCATGTGCTGGCCGCCGCCGCGCCCGTCCGGCATGTCAATGCTTGAGCAAGAAGTTGGCTACCCAGCCTTTGCGGCCGTCGCCGAACCGCACATAACGCCAGCCATGATCCTTTTTCAATATCGCGACCGGGTCGCCCTGCCGCGCCTGCAACAGCACCTTGGAGTGTGTGCTCGGCCGGCTGCGAATATTGACCACCTTGCCCGCGATCCTGGCCTGCGGGGCTCCTGAGGCCGCCTGCTGAGCGGTCGTCGAACTGGCGGATCCGGCGCCCGCCGCCGTATTCTTCGCCGCGCTCGTGCTGTTCGATGCGGCGGTCGCGGAGGTCTTGCCGGCGGCGTTGCTGCCGTGATCCGCGCGGCTGTTGGTGCTGCCCGCCGAAGCGCTCGCGCACTGGCCAAACACGCTCTTGAACCAGCCGCACTGGCTGGCGTGCGCGCTGCCCGCGGTACCGCCGGTATGGATGTTGGAATATTCCGACGCCGTGCGGGTGTTATAGGGCTCGGTATGGCCGTCGGCGAACACCAGGTGTGGCGACATCTTTTGCGGTTTGACCTTGAGCGGGCCCTCGGCGATACGGGTGCTCTGGGCCTTCGGCATGGTGGTGGGCTTCTTGCCATCGATCGTGAACTGCCAGACTTCCACCTGCAGGGTATCGCCCTTGCGCTTCCAGCCGACCACCAGGCCGTTGTCGTTGTAGGTGTAGTACAGACGGCGGATCTGCATCCAGATCATCGCGTCGTCCATGTTTTCGAAGTTGCGATAGCCCTCTTCATAACGCAGCTTGGAGATGCCATGGGCGGGCTTCCAGACCTTGGGTGTGCCGTCGAAGTACAGCCCCTTGGCCGACTCACCGGCGAAGCGTTTTTGGCGTGGCTTGGCGATCACCCCGCGTCGCAGGCCGTCCCAGTCGAACACACGGCGCAGGCCGGGACCGGCCTCGATCTTGATATGGCCTTCGGCGGTGTCGGCCACCACCTGCGTGCCCGGCTTGAGTACGGCCTTGTTGACGCTTGGCACGTCGCCGGCGGGCTTGGGAATTGGCGGCGGCTGCGGTGTGGACAGCTTTGGGCCCGTCGCGCAGCCGGTGGCCGCCAGCGCGCCGATCAGCGCGGTCGCGGCGAATGTCAGGCGCAGGCAGGCATGGTGCGGCGTACTCGTCATAACGATGTCGGGACCCCTTGGGTTTCAGCGTAACGGCCGGATGCGATGCGCCGGCCGTTCAATCGCGGTTGTTGTGTTCCTTCAGGCCGGCCCGCTCATGGCGGGCGCGAACCTCGCAGTCCAGTCGCCCCCGTGCCAGATCGATCGCGACGGTTTCGCCTACGGCCACGGTCGAAGCGTCGCGCAGAACATCGCCCTGCGCGTCGCGAGCTATAGCATAACCACGTTCCAGCGTCTGTAGGGGACTGACACTATGCAGTGCCCGCACCGCCGAACCGAGCCGGCGCTGCGCGGTCTCGAGCCGACGGATACCCGTGCGCTCAAGACGTTGCGACAGGCCGTCGAGCGCGTGTTCGGCCTGTGTCAGGCGGCGGGCCGGCGTGGCCCGGTGCAAGCGGTCTGCGACTAATTGCAGATGTCGTCGATGCGCGCTCATTTGCCCCTGCGCGATGCGCGCAAGCCGCAACTCCGCCTCGTCCAGCCGCTGGGCCGCCGTTTCCAGCCGTCGGCGTGGGCGCTGGCGCGCCAGGCGCTGTTCCAGACCGGCCAGGCGTTGGCGCGCCTCGGCCAGCCGCGCGTTGATGCGCTGCTGCAGCCGCGCGCTGGCTTGTGGCAGCTGCGCCGCGCGCGCGGCCATGTCCGGGCACACCAGCTCGGCCGCCGCCGAGGGCGTCGCCGCACGCACATCGGCGGCGAGATCGGCGATGGTCACATCCACCTCGTGGCCCACGCCCGAGACCACCGGAATCGGGCAGGCCACGATCGCGCGGGCGACGGTTTCATCGTTGAACGCCCAAAGATCCTCCAGCGAGCCGCCGCCGCGTACGAGCAGGATTACGTCGCAATCCGCCCGTTGCCCGGCGCGGCCCAAGGCCGCCACGATCGCGGGCGGCGCGGCCTCGCCCTGAACCGGCACCGGATAGACGCGCAGCGCGCCGAGCGGATAACGCCGCGACACCACCGACAGCACGTCGCGAATCGCCGCGCCCGTGGCCGAGGTAATCACGCCGATGCGGGCGGGGGCGCCGGGCAGGGCGCGTTTGCGCTCGACCGCGAACAGGCCCTCGGCGTCCAGTCGCGCACGCAGCGCTTCGAAGGCGCGTTGCAGCGTGCCGGCGCCGGCATCCTCGGCGTGCTCGACGATCAACTGGTAGTCGCCGCGTGCGGCATACAAGCTCACGCGCGCGCGAACGCGAATCTGCACGCCGTTGTCGAGCGCCACGCGCAGCAGCCGTGCCTTGTTGCGGAACAGCGCACAGCGCACCTGCGCCTCGCCGTCCTTGAGCGAAAAGTACACATGCCCCGAGCGCGGCCGCGCCAGGTTGGAGATCTCGCCCTCGACCCAAAGCAGGCCGAAACTCTGCTCCAGCAGGTCGCGGGCCGCGCGGTTGAGTTCGCTGACGGTGAATACGATGGGGCCGGAATCGGCTGCGGTCATGTGCGGTTTGGCCTGTCTGAATGCGCGGTACGTCGGGATGAGTGCGGGCGCGGATAGTCGCCGCGGCAATCGCCTAGTGAACCAAGGCGCGCGAGCTTGTATAATCCGCGGTCTTTGCGGCGGCCACAACGCGCATCCGGCGCAAACAGGCCGCTCACCGCTGGCGAGCCTATGACCCTGAGAATCAGTGAGCAAGCGCTGACGTTCGACGACGTCCTGCTGCAACCCGCGTATTCCGACGTGCTGCCGCGTCAGGTCGATCTGTCGACCCGGCTCACGCGCGGCATCACCCTCAACATTCCGCTGGTCTCCGCCGCCATGGACACGGTCACCGAGGCCGGGCTGGCGATCGCACTGGCGCAGGAGGGGGGCATCGGCATCATCCACAAGTCGATGTCGGGCGAGAAACAGGCGCAGCACGTGCGCACGGTCAAGAAATATGAATCCGGCGTTATTTCCGACCCGATCACCGTCGGTCCGAACGCCACCATCCGCGAAGTGCTGGATCTCACGCGCGCGCAAGGCATCTCGGGCGTGCCGGTGGTCGATAACGGCGCACCGGTGGGCATTGTCACCAGCCGCGATCTGCGTTTCGAGACCCGTTTCGATGCGCCGGTTACGTCGGTGATGACGCCGCGCGAGAAGCTGATTACGGTGCACGAGGGCGCCGATCGCGAGGAAATTCTCGGCCTGTTTCATGCCCATCGCATCGAAAAGGTGCTGGTGGTCAACGGTGACTTCGCGCTGCGCGGCATGATCACCGTCAAGGACATTCAGAAGTCCAGCGATTTCCCCAATGCCTGCAAGGACGCCGCCGGCAGCCTGCGTGTGGGCGCGGCCGTCGGCCCGGGCCCGGATGCCTTCGAGCGCGTACAGGCGCTGGTCAACGCCGGTGTGGACGTGGTCGTGGTCGATACCGCGCATGGCCATTCCTCCGGGGTGCTCGATACCGTCCGCGAACTCAAGACACGCTTTCCCGAGCTGCAGCTCATCGGCGGCAACGTCGGCACGGCCGAGGGCGCGCGGGCGCTGGTCGATGCCGGCGTGGACGCAGTCAAGGTCGGTATCGGCCCGGGCTCTATCTGTACCACCCGCATCGTGGCCGGCATCGGCGTGCCGCAAATCTCGGCCGTGGCCAACGTGGTTGCCGAACTGTCGAGCACCGACGTGCCGGTAATCGCCGACGGCGGCATCCGCTTCTCGGGCGATGTGGCCAAAGCGCTCGTCGCCGGCGCTGATGCGGTGATGATCGGCGGCATGTTCGCCGGCACCGAAGAGGCGCCCGGCGAAATCGAGCTCTACCAGGGCCGTTCGTTCAAGGCCTACCGCGGCATGGGCTCGCTGGGCGCGATGAGCGGCAGCCAGGGCAGCGCCGACCGCTACTTCCAGGACCCCTCCGAGGAAATCCAGAAGCTCGTGCCGGAAGGCATCGAAGGCCGCGTGCCCTACAAGGGCCCGCTCGGCGGCATTGTGCACCAGCTCATCGGCGGCCTGCGCGCGGCCATGGGTTACACCGGCTGCCACAACATCGCCGAAATGCGCACCAAGCCCACGTTCGTGCAAATCACCTCCGCCGGCATGAAGGAATCGCACGTCCATGACGTGAACATCACCAAGGAAGCGCCGAACTACCGCGTCGACTAAAGCGTGCTCGGTGTTGTTTGAATGCGAAAAGCGCAGGTCTGGTTGGTCTGCGCTTTTCTTGTTTGGGAGAAGCGTATTTGTTTATCCGCAGATTGCGCAGATGACACAGATTTTAAGACAGAAAAAAATTGACCAATTGAATGAGGGCGTAGAGGACATAGCGGCCGGTGATAGCCGCAATATCAGATCGTTGCGTAGGTCGGATTAGGTGCTTGCACCGTAATCCGACAGCTGGGCGAAGGCATTGTTTTCACGATTGACAGACCGAATAAAGGTTTGTCTACACCCTCAACGGGTTTTTGGATCAAGTGTGTCGGAGCCCTCGATGCCAGCAGCGCCCCAATTTCACAACGCCAAGAAAGCCCAACCGCCATCTGCGTGAATCTGCGTAGATCTGCGGACAAATGTCTTAACAGAACAAACCGCCAAACCAGACAGCGCCCGCAGCCATCTACAACACGAAAGCCTAACCGCCAAAATCTGCGCCATCTGCGAAATCTGCGGATAGCCGGCCTTAAAGAACCAACACCGAGCTTGGAACGAAGATGACCCAGGATATCCACGCCGAGAAAATTCTCATTCTCGACTTCGGCAGTCAGTACACCCAGCTCATCGCGCGGCGCGTGCGCGAGGCCAATGTCTACTGCGAGATCTACGCCTGGGACGTGGCCGACCACTACGTCCGCGATTTCGCGCCCAACGGCATCATCCTCTCTGGTGGGCCGGAATCGGTCACGGTGGACGAGGGCCCGCGCGCGCCGGATGCCGTCTGGGAACTCGGCGTGCCGGTGCTCGGCATCTGCTACGGCATGCAGACCATGGCCGCCCAGCTCGGCGGCGAAGTGGAAACTTCCAGCCACAAGGAATTCGGCTACGCCCAGGTCCGCGCCCGCGGCCACTCCAAGCTGTTCCACGACATCGAAGACCACGTCAACGAAGAAGGCCACGGCCTGCTCGACGTCTGGATGAGCCACGGCGACCGCGTCAAGGAACTGCCGGAAGGCTTCAAGCGCATCGCCAACACCGACGGCGCGCCGCTGGCCGGCATGGCCGATGAAGAGCGTGGCTACTACGGCATCCAGTTCCACCCGGAAGTCACCCATACGCCGCAGGGCAAGCGCATCCTCTCGCGCTTCGTGCACGACATCTGCGGCTGCGGCGCGCTCTGGACGAGCAAACACATCATTGAAGACCTGATAGAGCGCATCCGCGAACAAGTCGGCGACCAGCGCGTGCTGCTCGGCCTGTCCGGCGGGGTGGATAGTTCAGTGACGGCCGCTCTCATCCATGAAGCGATCGGCGAAAACCTAATCTGCGTATTCGTCGATAACGGCCTGCTGCGCCTCAATGAAGGCGACGAAGTCATGGCCACCTTCGCCGAGCACAAGGGCCTGAACGTCATCCGCGCCGATGCCGAAGACGAATTCCTCGCCAAGCTCGAAGGTGTGGCCGACCCGGAGGCCAAGCGCAAGATCATCGGCAACACCTTCATCGAAGTCTTCGACGCCCACGCCGCCGAACTCACCAATATCGACTGGCTCGCCCAGGGCACCATCTACCCGGACGTCATCGAATCCGCGGGTTCGGCCACCGGCAAGGCCCACGTCATCAAGAGCCACCACAACGTCGGCGGCCTGCCGGAAGACATGAAGCTCGGCCTCGTCGAGCCGCTACGTGAACTGTTCAAGGACGAAGTCCGCGAACTCGGCCTGGCCCTCGGCCTGCCGCGCGACATGCTCATGCGCCACCCGTTCCCCGGTCCGGGCCTGGGCGTGCGCATTCTCAGCGAAGTGAAGAAGGAATACGCCGACAAACTCCGCGCCGCCGACGCCATCTTCATCCAGGAACTGCGCGACTCCGGCTGGTACGACAAAGTCAGCCAGGCCTTCGCCGTCTATCTGCCGGTCTCCAGCGTCGGGGTCACCGGCGACGGCCGCCGCTACGAACACGTCATCGCACTTAGAGCGGTCGAGACCATCGACTTCATGACCGCCAAGTGGGCGGAGCTGCCGTATGAACTGCTCGGACGCGTGTCGACCCGGATCGTGAATGAAGTGGACGGGATTTCCCGGGTGGTCTACGACGTGACCGGGAAGCCGCCGGGGACGATTGAGTGGGAGTAGGGTAGTTGTCAGTTGACAACTAGCTTAGTTAAGAGAACAATCGATCTCGACGCATGGCGCGCGACTTCAAGCATCCAAGCAAGGCCATTGAGCAGGCCATAGCGCATGCCGAAAGCTACGGTTGGCGGGTCGAAAAAAGCCGCGGTCATGCGTGGGGCCGATTGTTCTGCCCGCACAACGATGCCGAGTGTCGCTGCGGCGAGTTCTGTATCACGAGCATCTGGAGTACGCCGAAAAATCCCGAAGCCCACGCCCGCCAGATTCGCCGCGTCGTCGATAAATGCACCGGCGGATCGGGCGAGTCGAACTGATTCGGTGGAGATCGCCATGGAATACATCTTCACGCTGAAATACCGCCTGCACGATTACGACGGCAACGATCAGGCGCTTCTCGATCGCTTGTTCGAGGCGGGCTGTGATGATGCGTTGCCCGGTATCGGGCAGACCGGCCGGCTCGCCCTGGAATTCTCTCGCGAAGCCGAAAGCGGTCAGCAAGCCCTGGAAAGCGCGATCGCTGACGTGCGACGCGCGCTCGATCATGCCGAGTTGATAGAAGTGCTGCCGGATTACGTCGGGCTCACCGATATCGCCGATCACGTCGGGATGTCGCGGCAGAACCTGCGAAAGATCGCTGTGAATCACGCCGCGACCTTTCCGGCCGCTGTCCATGAAGGCAATCCGTCGCTCTGGCATTTGGCGGATGTCTTACGCTGGCTCCACGAGCAGGGCTATGCGGTGGATGCGTCGACGCTTGAGATCAGCGCCGTGGCGCGGGAGTTCAATATCGCGATGCAGGCGCGGCGTTTGCCGGCTGATCGGTCAGGTGAGCTTGAGGCTTTGATGGCCTGAGTG
Source organism: Salinisphaera sp. RV14 (assembly GCF_052044135.1). Lineage (NCBI taxonomy): Bacteria > Pseudomonadati > Pseudomonadota > Gammaproteobacteria > Salinisphaerales > Salinisphaeraceae > Salinisphaera > Salinisphaera sp. RV14. Next base: position 152,123 of record NZ_JBQDYF010000007.1, on the reverse strand, counting down.
CCGCTGGCGGCTGATTAAGGACTGTAAACGGGGATGGAAATCGTGGTCTGTCCCGATTTTGTCCCACGATTTTGTCCCCCGAGCAGATCACCGGTGGCAACAGTGCCGAGGCGCTGCTGGCGCGCATCCAGGAAGCGCGCGCCGCGCAGGCGCCGAAAAACGCACAAGGGAAAAGACCAAGGCATGACCCAAGCAGACGCGACCCGGCCCACGGCCCGGCAGTGGCTCCGCTACTGGCGCAACTCACTGGCGGATGCCGAGAGTGGCCGCGGAGCATTGACCAAAAAGGTGTTGGGGCAGACCGACTATCTCGACAGAACGGTCTACCGCGATGGCCGCCTGCCGTTGGATCACCCGGTTCTCCAGCAGCTGTTGGAAGCGCGAACGCGACATGACCGCCTTCCTCCTCAGCTCACGACTGTCGCTCGGCGCCGGCAAAGCAGCAGCATGCCGATCACTCCGGCGAGAAGCAGTGTGGCGCTGTTGGGTTCGGCGACCGCCCGCGCAGACAGCGCGGCAGCGGCCGCATCGGCGATGATCTGGTGTGCTGCCGCGGTCGGGTGCAGTCCGTCCCAGAACAGGTACTGGCTGGGGTCGCTACATACGCTACCTGGAGCCGCCGAGGTGAAATTGCCGGTCCAGCACGGGTCGGTCACATTGGTGAAGTCATAGGCCGCCGGATCGGCGACGGCTTGGTCCAACGCGCTGAAGGTGTCGACCTGGGTCAGCGCGAAGCCATCAGCCTGCGCGAGGGCATTCAGCGCCTGGGACAGGCTGGCGTTGAAGTCGGCCGTTAAAGATCGGATCAGCGCCAGCTTTGCCGCGTCATTACCGGTGGCCGCAATGGCGTTCGGCGTTTTGCTCAGGTCTGGTACGTTCAGCGCGAGCAGATTCTGCATGCCGTCACCGGCCAGGTCGTTGACGAAGTTGCTGATGTTGGCGATCGCCTGACTGATATCTGTATTGATCTGCAACGGCTGGATAGGGCCGCTGAGTGCGCTGGACATCAGCGCATCGAGATCGTTGGCGCCGATCCAAAGGGTGTAAAGTGCGCCCGTTTTGGCGTTGGCGCCGTTGTGGGTCACGCTATCGAATGTGGTCCGTTGTGCAGGCAGGTCGGTCAGCAGATTTGCGGGATAGTTCGGGTTGGATGAGTTGTAAGGGTTAGCGTTGGTCGGCCCGGTTTGCGCACCGCCGAAGGCGAAGTCGTTGCCGCCGGTAATGCTTGGCGTAACCGCTCCGAGACCGAGCGACGCCGCGAGATCCTGCACCCATACATTACCGTTGGTGAAGCGTCCGTTCGAATAGGGCGGGGAGATCGGCTCGGACCCAGCGGTCACGGTATACACGTTGCCGGCGTCGGAGAGGCTGTCGCCGAACACATAGAGGCCGGTGTAGCCCGGACCGACGGTGCTGCCGCCAGTCAGAACGGTCGCGGCGGCCGAGGCCGCGCCCAGATAACCAACAAACACCAGCGCAGACATTGCGCTCCGGACGACAGTAAGCATGACCTGGCCTCTTCGAGACGGGATAGCGCTTACATGAAGCAATCCGTGGGCCATATTTTTTTGCCTGAAAAAACAAAGGCCTGCACTAAGTGGCAAAGTTTGTCGTGTATTGAGTGGAAGAAAAGCCGACACATGGCGAACAGTGCTACACGGCTGCACTTGCGAGGCATATTGCTCGGAACGTCACTCTGTGACATCCGTTCCACTCTCGGCGGAGACGCCCGTTATTAACCCGGCATCAAAACAGCTGACTTGATCAGCTGTTTTCAACGCCTTCAAAAATAAAAGCCGGCGCCTATCCGTCTTTTATTTTCAAAGGCTTCGCGGCCAATGGCCGCGGCGAGCACGCGGTCGCATGCTCGCGCTATTAATCCGAAAAATCATCTGTTTTTGTGCCGGGTTAATAGTGCATGATCACTTCTGTAATGTGGTCAGGGCCGGAAAGGTGACAGGCCACCCGATATCCTGTCGCTGGATTTGTTCGCGCAAACGACGAAAGGAGAAAACGAATGGCCTGTCACACACAGCATAGCGAAGCCGAGTCAGCCGCCCAACTGATCGCCGAACGCGGGCTGGGCGCCAACTGATGCCCGAGATTCCTGCGAGCGCGTCCGGGTAGGGCGCCGCTCATTGGGTGTTCGACCCACGCGCTCCGCCTCTTGCCATGCGCTAATCCGGAGCGGTCGCGGTGTGAGATCGGTCGGGCGGCGGCGCGTGCTGCGGTTTCAGACTTTTCAGCGTATAGCCGTACATCAATCCCATAAGCAGGATGCTGTAGAAGGCATAAGGTTTATGCGTGAGACGGAAATCCGTTACGTTGGTTAGCGCCGCGAGCAGGCCGGAAGAGATCAGGAACAGGCCAATATCTAAGGGCACATCGCCGCGCCGCCAGGCACGCCATAGGCCGCGGATCAGGAAAAACGCCAGCAATCCGGCCAAACCGAAACCAACGACGCCGAATCGGACCAGTGTTTCCAGATAACCGTCATGCAGATGATCATAATAGCGGTGGGCCGCGTCAGGCGTTCGCGGCGCGTCGGGCCGCATGGTCGTGGCCTCGAAACCGGGACCCCACCCCCACACCGGGTGTTCCAGCCAGATTCGGCTGCCGAACCGATAGATCCGCACGCGTTGCCCGAGCGAGGTTTTGGGGACTTTATTGATTTTTAAACTGGATATGGCCCGAACTGTTTCGCTGGTCTTGTGAAAGCGAGCGACGATCGGCCCCCGATTCGCCATGGCCAGCGCGACCACGCCGATCAAGATGGCCACGGCCATGCCCAGGCCGCGCCGGCGCTGCGCCGGATCCGCAGTCCGCCAGAGCTTGATCAACCCCATGCCGGGCAGAATGATAACCAGCGACAGCAGCACTGCCCGCGACTGGGTCAAAAACAGCATTTCGCCCATGATCGAGGCCAGGGCCAACCAAGCTATTGTCCGTGGCCACCTGTACCGACCCGGCCACATCACCCGCCCGGCAAAGGCCAGCCAACCGATCAACAGGGTGCCGAGATAAAGTGCAGACGAGAGGAATGGCAGGCCCCAGTGCGCTCGGCCGCTGTCCAGCCAGGCCTGCGCGATGGCCGGCCAGTTGGACCGAAGTGCCATACCCAGCAGCGAACCCACCATAGCCACGGCCAGCACCCGTCGTATACGTCGGCTGTCGCCGCGACTATACAGGGCCACCAGCGGGAACAGCGGTAAAAGCATCCAGTCCGTCAAACTGTGGTAGTTGGCGTCTGCCATTGCCGGCTGTTGCCAGGCGCCCACCACCGCTCGGAGCACGACATAAAAGCTCAAGACGAGCGTGGCCCACGCCACATCGCTGCCTGCCAGCGTCGCTCGAAACCGCCGCCAGCCGGCAATCGCGGCGAGCAGCATCAATAACAGACCCACCAGCGCCGTCGTCTTGTTCGCAATCTGGAAAAAGGCGAGCAGATATAATCCGAATACACCGACCATCTCTGGGACACGTTGGCCAAGTGTCTCGGCAGGCGCAGGCGGCAGCACTGATTTCCCGGATACGGCAGCGTCCGGATGGTTGCGAAACCAGCTCATTGTATTTTCCGCTCTACGACGTCTGCTGGCGGCGATCGGCGATCGTAGCGAGGCCACAGTCCGCAGATCAGTGTCTCGTACCGATCCACCGATTTCTCCACCGAAAAATCGGCCGCGCGCTTTTCCATCAGAGCCTTGTCCGGGGGCGAATCCAGTGTCTGTTCGATCGCGGCACTCAGGCCGGCAATATCATCAACGGCAACCAGCCGACCGTAGCGGCCATGGCCGAGCACCTCCGCCGGTCCGCTCGGGCAATCCGTGGCCACCACCGGGCAACCGCTGGCCAGCGCTTCGATCAATGCATAAGGCAATCCTTCTAATCGCGAGGCCGAAACGAGCATTGCGCTACGGGCCATGAAGGCGGCCGGGTGATCCACCCAGCCCATGAAAGCGATATCGTCGGCCAGCCCGGCCTGCGCGGCCCGGGCCTCAAGATGAGAGCGCTCGGCCCCATCGCCGAGAATCGCCAGCCGCACGGTTCGTCGCCGACGCACGCACGCGAAGGCATCGATGAGCACATCGAAGCCCTTCTGCGGGTGCAGCCGGCCGACAGCCACGATAACCGGCGTGTCGGCCTCGCCGAACCAGGGATGGTCGACCGGGCGGCGCATGCCGTCCAGCAAGGTCGAATCGACCACGGGATTATGGATGGTCTGAACCGCATGCATTGGCAGGTCGACGGCCTTTTCGAATGACCGGGCCAAGGCCGCGGAAACCGCGACGCGCGCGTCTGCACGCGCATGAATCCTTCCCACCATACGGGCCGTAACCGATCGCCTGGCCGCACGCGAGCCATCGCCCGGGCAAGGACGGTGCCAACTGTCCGAATGTTCCACGGTGACGATGCGGGTATGCGTGCTTGCGAGCGCCCGGGCACGGACAGCGGACACGGCGCATTGCCACAGATTCGCGATCAGTACGTCCGGCTGCCGCTGCTGCAGATATCGCGTCAGGCTGGCTACCGAGCGTATCTGGCGCGTCGCGCCTTTTCCCTCCAGACAGGCCCGGGCCAGCCACCCGGCGTCCCTCGGAAAGGCACGCAATGCATCGACCAACCCCCGGGCCGACGAGGACTTGGTCAATGGAAAAGTATGGACCCCGTGCGGCACAAGCGCGAGCCGACTCGGATCGAGGCGGGCCACGACCATATCGACCGTGTAGCCACGGGCAACCAGTGCGGTTGCCAACACCCGTGTGAACGACCAGACGCCGCCAGCATCAATATTAGCGCTGTATAAGGCAATTCGCATGCCGGAATATCTCGTTTTCTTGTCGCTCTAAAAATGTCGGCCAGCCGATACCGGGCCGATCCCGAATAAGCTTGCGCAACGTCTGCCCCATGGCCGCTGCGGTTGCCGGCTTCCGGCCCGATAAGCCCGGACGCCTGACGGGCACCAGAACGCGGCCCGTCCATGCGTGGAATTGTGCACGCCAGGCCCCGTTTAGCCCGAACGTTGTACCAATCTGCGCGGCAGCGACAAAAATTCGAGTAGCTGAGTCCGCGCCCAGCCTTTATCCATGGTTCCGCGTTAGTTCGACAGCAGTGCGCAGGCGCGATTGCAACAGGCGGCGTATCCGGCTGGCGCGTAACGGCCGCCGACCAGCCGGCGGCGAAGTATACGTGATGGCTAACGATTCGACGACGGACGAGACACGTGGGTTCGGGGCTGCGCACGGCCCTGCGGCGCGGCGCTCGCCACTTGTTGCGACCGGTTGTTGCGACCGGCGGGGGAAGCCGAGTTGCAAGCTTTTGCAGAAGGCGATGCCGATCATCGGTTGCCGGATGGCCGGCGCACCGCAGTGCGCAACGGCTGCCACCCCGCGCATGATCCGTAGCAAGATCGGCGCGGCGCGCCGGGCCAGGACCCCGGATCGCTCAGGCGCCGTCCCGCGGGGTCACTCGGCTCGGGGCTGTTGCCGCCGTATCGCCGCCACTGCACGTGCTCGATCGAGGTGCGGCGGCCCGGCTCTGGGGGCCAAAGGCATTTCGATCGGTGACTTCAGCGAAGCGCCGGCGACCTTGGCCGCAAGATCACCTCGTCGCCTGACGGATATTCGAGTCCGGCAGCCGGCTCAGGCCAGCAGACCCGAGAGCGGCTCGGGCCGGTGAAGGCCAAAGCCCTGCATGAAATCCACATCGAGTGTCCGCAGCTGGGCTGCAATGGCGTCGTTTTCGACAAATTCCGCGATCGTTTGGATCGAGCGTCGGCGTGCGACGAGCACCATGGCTTCGACCACTTCGCGATTGCGGACGTTGGTATCCAGCGTGCGGATGAAGCTGCCGTCGATTTTCAGGTAGTCGAAGTCGAACCGGTTGAGATAGTCGAAGGTGGCCAGGCCGGTACCGAAGTCGTCGAGCGAGATCGCAAACCCGGCCGTTTTCAATTCCTCCAGGATCGTCAGCGCGACATCCCAATCAAGGATTGCTTCGGTTTCGGTGACTTCGAAACAGAACAACGACGCGGGCAAGCCGCTACGCTCGAGTTCATTCCGGACATAAGCGCTGGTTTCCGAATGACTCAGGCTCGATCCGGATAGATTGATACTGAATTGATCGTAACGGGTCGCCCGATCGGCCCGCGCGGCGATGTCCGTGAACGCCTGGCGGATGACCCAGCGATCAAGCGGCACCATGTAATCGAATCGGTTCGCCACCGGCATGAACTGGCCGGGTGAAATCCAGCCGCCGTCAGGTCCGACCATGCGTAGCAGGAGTTCGATCTTATGGCGCGCGCCGCAGTTGCCGATCGGCCGGATCTGCTGCCCGAACAGCTGGAATCGATCGTTTTCAAGGGCCCGCTTGAGCTGCTCCAGCTGCCTGAGTTCGGCCCGCTGGTCGGCCAGCTGCGCCTGGTAGTGGGCGTCGAAATGAACCGTCTGCACCGACGTGCGCGTCATGTCCGTGGCCGTGTGACGGCTGGCCGTGATCACATCCTCGATGGCGTCGCTGTTGGCAAAGGGCAGCCCTCCGATTGTGACGTCGACCTGATATTCCCAGTCTTCGGAGCGGAAGATTCTGCCCTTGATCGCGGCCGCAACCCGGCGCACCCGCGAGTCCACCGCGTGGATATCCGTATAGGCGATCACGGCGGTATAGATTCCCTGGTCCAGGCGCGCCAGCGCAGCCCACTCGGCCACCGGGATCAGGGCATCGCGCAGCATCGCCAGTGTCCAACGCTCGCAGGCATCGACCAGCGCCACCGGCAACAACTCGCGGGAATAAACAAAATCCCGCAGGCACAGGGTCAGGCACATGTAATGGTGAGTGTCGGCGATATCGGTGCGGCGGACATAATCCACCAGCCCGGCGCGGTTGAGTTCACCGGTCAGCGCGTCATGGTGATTGGCGTTGCGCAGCGACGCGATGAGCCCGGTGCGTTCGATGGTCGTCGCCATGACAAGCTGGGTCATGATGGCCAGCACGCCGGCGAATGAAAGCCCTTCGCCCAGCGCATTCCATGCCTGGTGGCTGGTTGTCCAGGTGCCAAGATATACCCCCAGCAGGGTGCAGATCACCGCGATCGGCAGGGCCAGCAGCGCGCTGCGCACATAGCCGGTGAGCGCCATCGCGATCAGCAGCGGGAAGAACAGGTAATCCAGGCCGCGGGCATAGTTGTAGCGGTTGAGTATCGCGAACGCCAGGCTGGCCAGCAGCACCAGGCCGAACAGCAGCGCGAACAGCGCCGCCCATGGGTCGATGTTCAGCCGCTCCGGCGTTCGGCACCAGTCGAAAAAACGCTGCATCGGTGGCGCAAACAGAATTACGCCGATCGCCTCGGGTAACCACTGAAACAGCCATACGCCGAGATAGGGTTGTTGGCCGAAATAGCCGAGCTGATGATAGGCAAAAGCCAGCGCGGCGGCCGCGGGCAGCAGCGCCAGCACCGCGACGTATCCGTAGAAACGCAAGGCGCCAGCGAGAGAGGATAGAAAATCGCGCTCGCGGACATGGCGCCGGTGCAGTTCGGTCATGGCAAACAATTCGAAGCCCTGTTCGGCCATGAACAACAGACAGATCGATGGCGCGTAACCGTGCGTGGTAAACCAGGCCCCGACCACCAGCGGATAGGCTATCAACCAACGCCGGCCAAAGACCCAGGCAGCGGCCAGCGCGATACCCAGCGGCGGCCAGACTGCGGACGTATTGGCCGAGCTCGGTACGCTCAGAAAGCGGCTCAGGTCGGCGCTGATCCATATCAGGATCGCCGGCAGGAGAAAAAATACCCATGGGCGAACCCGCACTTGCAGGTTGATGAGGCTCGTGTCGACGAGAGCGGATAAGCGCATTCGCGAGTGCACCATGCGTGCCGGATATCGGTGCGAACCGCAAAAGCGGCGGCCAGCATCCCTGTGTTTGATTCCTGGGCGGTTGATCGCGTCTCGGCCCGCGCGAATTGTATCGCAAGCAATGTTCAAGAAACGGGCCTATCTGGCTGTCAATTGAGACGGGGCCGGCCCGCAGCGTGTATGAAAACGGGTCTCCCGGCCGGACGCTTGTTGAGGCTGCCCATCGGCAACGGGAATGGACAAGCGGGCAGGGCGGTATCGGGCGCATGTGCCGGTATCGGCATGCGCTACAATTTTCTTTTTAATCGCGGGTGGTTGTATGTCATTTTTGCGACGTTTTCTGATCGGTGTCAGCGTTGTGGTGGCCAGTGCGGCGATGCCGGCCCTGGCGGCGTGCCAGCCCGATGCGGCCGGCTATGATTTTCCCGCGCAGCGGATGGATAGCGCATTGCAACAGTTCGCGCACACCAGCGGGTGTCCGGTGCGGGTCGATCTGGGCCGGTACGGCCACCTGAAAACGTCGGCGCTGAAAGGCCGGTACACGCCAATCGACGCACTCGTGCGGCTGGTGCGCGGCACCGGGCTGGAGGTGCACGTCGACAACGGGAGCTATGCCGTCAACCGAGCCGATCGTGCAGCCCTCGAGGCCCGGATCGCCGCCACGCGCAGCGCCATCTCGACCGCCCGGCACGGCGGCATCATCGGCAAGGCGCGGGCGGCCGGTTTCAATCAGCAGCTCGATAGCGTCTGGCACAACGCGCAGTCCCTGATTCGTCGGCAGGGCTTTCTGAGTGCGGCCGAAAAGGCGAGCTTCGATCGCCTGATCGTCTACATCAGTGGCCAGCTCGTAGCCGCGGGCTCGTGATCTGGGCGCGCCAGCTGTGCGCCTGCATCGCATCAATCATGCGCTTTGTTCTTCGACCTTGCCCTGCGGCGTCATGGAGATCGGCTGCACAGGCGGTGCCCGCCTGCAGCCACGGCTGATGCCGGGCGCATCACGACTGATCATGCGCACAAGGCGCCGGCGGGGTGCCCCCAAGATATAAACCCGCCGTCCGCGCCGTATTACGATGGCTGGCCTGCCGTTTATACCGGCAGGCTTTTAACCGCCGGCGCCGGCACGGAGTTATCGCGCGTGGCTGCTGTGGCATGCGGCGCCGATCCCTGCACCGGCGTCTGCGCCGGGGCCGCCGCATCCGGCGCGCGCGCTGCGTCATCCGCTTCGGCCGCGTGCAGCTTGAAGAAGGCGACCCGGGTCTTGAGCGCTTGTGCCTGTTCTTCCAGCGAGCGACTCGCCGCCGCCGATTCCTCGACCAGCGAAGCGTTTTGCTGGGTGACGCCGTCCATCTGCGAGATGGCAAGGTTGACTTGTTCGATCCCGCTCGATTGCTCCTGGCTCGCGGTCGCGATCTCGGCAACGATATGACTCACCTTGTGAATACTGGCCACGATGTCTTCCAGCACTTGGCCGGAGCGTTCGACCTGTTCGGAACCGCCAGCCACTTTCTGCGTGCTGTCTTCAACCAGGGTTTTGATGTCCTTGGCCGCCTGGGCGCTGCGACTGGCAAGTGTGCGGACCTCGGACGCGACCACGGCAAAGCCGCGGCCCTGTTCGCCGGCCCGGGCGGCCTCGACCGAGGCGTTGAGCGCCAGCAGATTGGTCTGGAAGGCGATTTCGTCGATCAGGCCGACAATTTCGCTGATCTTCCGGCTGGATTCTTCGATATCGTGCATGGATTGCACGGCGTTCGCCGCAACCTTCTGGCCGTCCCCGGCCTGATGGCTCACGTCCCGGGCGAGCTGATCGGCCTGGGCGGCGTTATCGGCGTTCTGCTTGACCGTCGAGGTCATCTGTTCCATTGAAGCGGCGGTCTGTTCGAGGCTGGCCGCCTGTTCCTGCGTGCGATTGCTCAGTTCGTCGTTGCCGGCCGCGATCTCGCCCGTGCCCATGGCCACCGCATCGGCGCTGGTGTGCACGTCTTCGACCACATCGCGCAGGCGTTCCCGCATGGCTTCGATACCGTCGATCATGGCGCCGAACTCGTCCCGGTACGGGTTGTGCATGCGCGTGCCCAGATAGCCCTGTGCGATCGCGGAGACGAAACCGCGGGCAGCGCCCAGCGGGCGCAGGATCATGCGGCCCAGCAGAAGCGCGGTCAGCAGCACCGCGACCAGTACGAACGCGGTGACGCCGATACCGAAATAGCGTGCCTGCACCGCGGACCGGTGGGCGCGACCGTAGACCTGCGAGGCCGTGGCCATCTGACTACTGCGCAGTTGATGCAGGTTTTTCTGCAGGCTGTCGAGTGTTTTGCCGAGCTTGCTCGAATACAGCACCGACGCGCCGATGGCGTTGTTGTTATTGGCCAACGACACGAATTTCTTCATCTGCGCGTCGGCGGTCTGGTACGTCGCATTGGCGGCCTTCGCGATCCGGGCCTGGTCCGGCGAGGCGACCAGCGCCGGATAGTAGGCTGTCCACGCCTTATCCAGCCGGTCGTGGATTGCGGTCATCTGGTGGGCCAATTGTTCGATGCTGCCCGCGGCTACGGAGCGCAGCTGCGCCTTGTGGTCCTGATCCAGTTCCTTGAGCAGGTCAGTGGCGTCGGTGATTGCACTCACGCCCTGGAAATTCTTCGCATAGATATTGTCGAGACTGGTGCTCAAGCTCTGGACCGACCAAATCGACACCGCGCCAAGTACCGCGACCAGCACGAATGTCAGGCCGAATCCCAAGCCGAGCTTGGCTTTTATGCTTTTTCTAATATCCAACACGGCAGGTTACCTGTAATGAATTGAATTGCCCCGGCCGATTGCACCGACCCTCCTCCCGAACACTGCCCGGCGCCAAGGCACCGGGCAAGGCACGATCGACCGGATAAAACCGTCCCACAGCCGATTATCGGCATCGGCTTTACGATCTTTAAGATATTTCGGGATGGCAGCGCCGCGCTCCGTTCGGCCGCCGCGTGGGGTTCCGGTATTTGGGGATATCCCGATGTCGGGCCCCGGGGGCGGGCGCGCGGTAAAAGACGGGGGCCGTGCCGCACATCCTGAATTCCGGGCGCCGGCGTTGCCGAGAATCCCATTCATGCCGTGGCGGGCAACGCTGTAATGCGCGCTCGCGACCAACCGATGTGCACGACCGACCATGGATGAGGGCGGCCTGCGAACGCGATAGTGCGCCAGGGCCGCATGCCGCGACGGTCATGCGGCCGCATGGGAGGCGGGCGAGGCCCGCGCAACACGGCCGACTGCGCGGGCCGTGCCTGAATCGAACTGTCTTCGTTAGGGGGCTGAGATACCTGTCTCCCGGGCCAATTCGACGGCATCTCTGCCTGCGGGTATACGCGACGGGGCGGCCGCGTCGGTCGCCGCTCGCCATACCGCCTCGGCTACATCCGCGGCATGGGTTAGCGGGCCGCTGGCGTCGGTTATTTCGGCGACCGCTCGCTGGATCAGGTCGGCGTAGTCGGGGCTGTCCAGCCCCTGGCGATGAGCGTTCTCGCCGAAGCGCGTCTCGGGCGAGCGGCCGGGGAGCACGGTTCGGACCGCGATGCCGAACGGTGCCAGTTCGATGGCCATGCAGGCCGTGAACGCATTCACGGCCGCCTTGCTGGCCGTATACAGGGACAGCAGCGGCAGCGCCTTGAGGGTCACGGTCGAGGTGACGTTGACGATAGTGCCGGCACCCCGCGCGCGGAACTGCGGCAGCAGGGCCTGGCACATCGCCATGGCGCCGATGGTGTTGGTTTCGAACAACGCCCGCGCCAGGGCCGGCTCGGTCAACTCGAACGGCGCGGCCGCGCCCACGCCGGCGTTGTTGACCAGCACGTCGATCGCACCGGCGGCCTCGACGGCCGCGGCTACGCTGGCTGGATCGGTGACGTCGAGCGCGAGAACCTGCAGGCGCGGGGATGTCGGCAGCACCTCGGCGCGCGGCGTGCGCATGGTGGCGATGACGTGCCAGTCGCGGTCGAGAAAATAACGCGCGGTTTCGAGGCCGAAACCGGACGAGCAACCGGTGATCAGAACCGTCTTCATGAGAACTCCTGCAAGTCAAACGCTGAGTGGCTCACGATAGGCGCGACCGTCCGCACTCGCTACAATCCAGAATCCGAATTTCATTCGCGAGCGTCCGGTCTTGATCGATCCCCTGGCCGAGGTGGTATCGCTGCTGCAGCCCAGCATGCGGTTTTCCAAGTTGATCGTAGGCGCCGGACCGTGGCGCGTGCATCGCAGCGATCCGGGCGATCTGTTCTATTGCGTTGTGCTGGAAGGCGAATGTCTGGCTTCGCCCGACAGCGGGGCGCCGATTCATCTCATGGCCGGCGATTTCCTCCTGGCGCCATCGGCGCGCGACATCGTCGCGTCCAGCCAGCCGCCGCCGCTACTCGATGGCACGAACTCGCCGGTGGCGCTCGACGAAGGGATATTCCGGCTTGGCGCGGCGGATGCGGCACCCGATCTGCGCCTGCTGCTCGGCCATTGCGATTTTGAATCGCCGGATGCGGCACTACTGGTTTCGTTGTTGCCGCAACGCGTGCACGTGCGTGGGCAGCGGCGGCTCGCGATGCTGGTCAAGCTCGTGGGCGAGGAGTCGCGCGCCGATCGGCCGGCGCGCGCCATGGTGCTGTCGCGGCTGCTCGAAGTGCTGCTGATCGAAGCCCTGCGCGGCACAGGCGAAACGGCCGCTGCGCCGGGTCTGGCGGTCGGGCTCGCGGATGCTCGCCTGGCCGGCGCGATACGTGCCATGCACGCCGAACCCAGACGCGCCTGGACGGTCGCCGAGCTGGCCAGTCAGGCCGCGCTGTCGCGTTCGGCGTTTTTCGAGCGCTTTCGTCGGACGGTGGGGCTTGCTCCGATGGCGTATCTGCTGGCGTGGCGCATGGCGCTCGCCCGGCAGATGCTGGGCAGCAACAATAGCCGCATCGCCCAGGTTGCCGAGCGCGTGGGCTACAGCTCGGCCAGCACCTTCAGCGTCGCCTTTACGCGCCATGTCGGCATATCGCCCGCACGGTACGCGCGCGACAACCAATGAATTCAGGACGGCATCGCCATCGATGCGCGGCCGCGTTTCGACGGTCGTCGCGAAGCCTTGGAAAATAAAGGAGGGACAGGTGCCGGCTTTTATTTTTGAAGGCGTTGAAAACAGCTGATGAAGTCAGCGGTTTTGGTGCCGGATTAATAATCAGCCCGCTGCGTGTCGCAGCTAATCAGGGACCGGTTCGGAACAAGGGTTGCGGCGTGATGGCGGTGGATTGGTATATCGTTCCGGAAGCTTTTCGATTGGGCGACCGGGGTGCGAGAAGGTCGGTATCGAGTTGACGGACTGGTTTTCCGCCCATTCGGTCGGGCCGTGGTCGCGAATATTGGCTGCCTGCGACTGCGAACCATCCAGCGGACCGTGGGATAGGTCGGACTCCAGCGCTTCGGCTTGGTGTGAGCAGCCGCGGCTAACGTCCTCATCGGGATGGTGCCACGCACCGTGGCGGCCCGGGCCATGAGTTGCCGCGGCTGCCGGCGGCCGTGTCAATACAAACGATTGCAACGGGCTCAAGGTGTTCCGGGGCCGGGCGGGCCAGCCAGCGATGTGTCGTCGCGAATGTCCGCAGGGACGATGTCGCTGCCAAAGCGTGGGACAAGGAGTGCCACCGGACGGCGCATGACATGCCGGCGGTGAGCCGGGTCGCGGAAGTGACGCGCGGTGACATAGTGCATGAAGCGTAGTGAAGCCCGGGCGCGGTCTCGATCCATCGCCGCCATGGTGGCCTCGATCTGTGGACTCAAGTCGATGCGCGCGGTGGGTGCGAGGAACAGCCCCAGCTCGTCGCGGGTGGCCGGTTTCACGCTGTACAGCTCGTCGACCACTGCGGCACCGCCCGGGTCCAGCGCCATCGCGGCCTGGCTCTTGAGAACCAGCAGATAGATATGAAAGCTGGTGCCGTGATCGCTCAGTTCCAGGGCCTGATCATAGAACTGCAGCGCGCGGTCGAGTTCGCCCTCCCACATCTGCAGTTGCGCCCATACCGTGAAGCCGGCCGCGAGCGCGGCCGTGGTTTCGAGCGCATGGGCGGCGATCGACAGTGCCTGTTCGCGGTTGTTCTTATCCGCAAAGTAAAGCAGCTTGGCCGCGGTGAAGGTGTGGCTGGCGTCGGCCGCTAAATGGGGCAGGGCCTGGTTGACCAGGCTCTGGATCTCGGCGTCGTTTTCGTCGCGTTCGTCGGCCGTCATCAACAGGTCGACACCGGCCAGGACGTACCGGCTGTGCAGCGTCGTCGCCAGCGCAATCCGTGCGGCGTGGTCCGCCGGGTTCTCGCGCAGCCGTCGCCGCAGTCGCCGGGCGGCGTCTTCCCAGGTTTCGCAGCCGACCGCCATGACCCGCGAGGCGGCATGCAGGCTGACCGGTAATGGCCCCAATGCCGAACAGGCAGGCCCTGGCCCGCCGACCTGCAGACTGGCCCATATCGCGCCGGTGATCCGTATGGCCAGTTGCGCCGCGCGGGCTTCGATGGCTTCGATACCGCTCCAATCGGGCGTGATCGTCAGACGATCGGCTGCGATCGGCACCGGCGTGCCGAACGACCGCAGGCGGTACACGCAGTCCAGCCCCCGTGCGGTGGTTTTCACGAAGCTCAGGTCGACAGCGAAACGTGGCGGGTCGCCGCTGAATTGTTCGCCACTCGGGCAGTCCGCATCCAGGACTACGGCGCGCTCATCCGGGGTCAGTCGGTCAAGGCGGTGGGCGAGTGCTACCGCGAAGGCCCAGCCCCGGTCGTTCAGGTTTTCGGCGAACTTCAGCCCATGCACCGGGCCGACAACGATGAATGCGCCGGCGGCAGGGCGTTCGGCCGGCGCCGACGGGCCGATCCATACGTAGCCTTCGCCGTACCGGGTGGCGATATACAGTGGGTCGCGCGCCGAGTCGGCGAGTTTTTTCCGCAGGCAGTGGACGATGAAATCGACACTACGGTCGGTAGCCTCGCACTCCAGGCCGGAGATTGCATCGAGCAGGGTATCGCGAGCCAGCACCGAACCCGGTCGGGAAAAAAATACCCCGAGCAGCGCCCGTTCGGCGCGCGTGAACCGGACTTCATCGCCATCCCAGCGGTGGGTCGCGCGATCGAGCGCTGGCTCGAAATGCCATAGGTCTGGATGATTCATTTCCCGGCCCCGACTTACTGGCTAAATATATCGGTCGCGCTGCCTGATATCGGTTGCAGCCGGTATACGGGCTTGCATCCGAACAAGACTTTATTCACGAGGAGGCGAAAATTTAACCAATTGCCGTTACCATAGCGGCTGACGCTGAAAACGACCAATATCCGGTGAGCGGCGGTGAGTTGGCGTGGCGCGCGTGGCCGCATCACACGGGAATGGCGCTGGCCGCCGGCCGAGCCACATGTGACCGTGCCGTTAAGCGGGTGGCAGCGTGGCGTGGCGTGTTATGGCAATGGGCGCTAATAATTGGCCAACATTGTTGATCTAGTCTGCCATTGTGCGCCTGCGGGCACCGATGCCGGTGCCGCTGGAAATATCGCCGCGACGCGGGATAACCGCAAATGGTGGATACGCCGGAACAGGTCCGTTATCGCGGTGCAACTCGAGGGACCGTCGTGACAATCGAAAATACAGAGCACCCAGGCGATCGTGAATGCCTCGGGCAGACCGAGGGTGAACGTCGGGCGAGCGAACTCATCCAGCGTGAACTGGCCTGTTGTTGTGTCGATTTCGCCCTGCTGCAGCGTAACGGACGGCTGAGCACGCAAAGCCCGCTCGCGCGCGCCATCGAGATGTTGCGGCCGAGTCATGGGTTGATGGCGCGGCGCCGTGCTGTCGGGCTGATGAATCGCTATGCCCGACAGGCGGTTGCTGCCGGACATGCAGACCGCGCGGCCGACGAGGTCCTGTTCTGTCTCGACTGCGCCTGGACCGGCGATTATCGGGAAACGGCCGACGGCGATTGTCCCGAGTGCCGGGAGGATGGCTTCCCGGGCCGGCTGCGCGCCGGCGATGGCAATCCGCTGGAATTCCTTGCGGGCGTTTGTGCCGGCGCCGCGCGCTGAACGTGGAAGTTATCGTGCCGTGCGCGGCCATGGCGCTCACGTTGGCACAAGCGCGGTTTTCGCCGCTCATGCCGCAGAAGCGGGCGGGCCCGGGTGACCCGCTCTGGCAATGAATGGATTGGTCGGGGAATAGCGTCGGCGTGTGTCTTCAAAAACGTGCCATCGGTGACATCCGCGGCTCGATCAGCCGGACTGCAGCGGCATGCATCCTGTCCGGGGCCCCTGTCTACAGATCCTGAAGCCGCGAAAAGCCCGTGGCCGCGCAACGCATTCGAAGCGGTTTCCGGAGGCGCCGACCGCGATCAACGTCGCCGGGGGGCGGATTTGGGCCGTCGTTTCGCGGGCCTGGACTGGCTCTTGGCTTGGGTGCTGGCCTGGCGCGATTGCCGGTCGGCGGCGCCGGTGATCTCGCCGTGCAGCTTTAGATAGTTTTCCAGGCGGGCCGGGTCGATGGTGCCGACGACCACTGCCGCACGCAGGGCGCAGCCGGGTTCCTGCTGGTGCTGGCAATTTCGGAACCGGCACTGCTCGGCCAGTGCGTTCAGGTCGGCGAAGCTGGTTTCGGCGAGGTCTTCGTCGCCGGTCGGCTTGAGTTCACGCATCCCCGGCGTGTCGATCAGGCAGCCGCCCGAAGGCAGGGCGATCAACGCGCGGTGCGTCGTGGTATGGCGACCCCGGGCATCACGCGCCCGGACCGTGCCGGTCTTCATGTATTCGCGTTCGAGCAACGTGTTGGTCAGCGTGGACTTGCCGGCGCCGGAACTGCCCACGACCACGGCCGTTTGTCCCGGCGTAAGCCAACGCTGCAATACGGCCACGCTGTCGCGTTGTCTGGCGTTGACGGCATAAACGGGCACGCCCTGGGCGTCGAGTTCGCGGGCCAACGCGCGTGCCCGTGTGGTGTTCGCACCGTCCACGCCGTCCTGGGTATCGGCCTTGGTCAGCACGACAACCGGCTGTGCGCCGCCGCGTACCAACAACAGGTAACGCTCGATACGGCGCGGGTTGAAGTCGCCGTCCAGACCGCAGACGATGAATACCGTATCGATATTGGCGGCAATCACCTGCTGACCATAATGCTCACCGGCCGCCGCGCGCTTGATCGTACTGCGGCGCGGCAGCAGCGCCACGGCTTTTGCATGGTGTTCGGCTTCGCCGTCGATCAGCAGCCAATCGCCCACCGCGGGGCGTGCGTCCGGCGCCAGGCGCGGCCGCTGCCACTCGGGCAGCGATTCGACACGGAACCCGCGACCGCTGTGCTCGGCAACGATGTAGCCGGAGCGATGCTGCTCGATCACGCGCGCCGGACGGCTTCCGGGATGCGCGGCGATGACGGGCTTCCAGTCGCCGGATGGCGGCCAGCCTTCGAATGGCCAGCCAATGGCCCGGAGCGCGGTGAAATTGAAGCTCAAACGGCGCAATGGGTGCGATTTATGGGGCTAGTCTACCGCGCGCGGCCAGGTTCGACAGGGCTGTGGGCAGGCACGGCATAACGTGGCTCTTGGCATGTTCATATCATGCCGATACGCCGCGCCATGCGGCGTTGTGGTCGTTCGCCGTCTTGCCAGAGCCGGTGCATTGCCGCTTCGGGTCCGACACGAAATTCAGTGGTGTGCCACGGTGCGAGCCGGTGTTGCCGGGCACGAGCCCGCGCGAACGCGACCGTCCGGCGGATCGCGCAGACAGGCCACCAGATGATCGATCAGGGCGCGCATTCGCGCCGGTTGGTGGTGGCGATGGGTGTAGACGATCTGCAGGTCGAGATCGGCCATGCGATGGTCGTCCAGCAACGGCACAAGCCGGCCGGCATCGAACGATGCGTCGAGGGCGAACCTCGGTGCGTACACCACGCCGAGGCCATCGGCGGCGGCCTCCACCAGATGGCCGATGTCGTCCGAGCGCATCAGCGTCGGGCCGTCGATCGGGTACGCTCGATCGTCGCTGTCACGAACCATCCAGTCGCCGGGCGAACGGGCTTCCGAAAATACAAGCCGCGGTAATCGGCGGATTTGCGCCAGGTCGTGGCGCTCGTGCGCGGCGAGCAATCCGGGCGCACAACCCAGCCCCATGCGAATGGGGCCGATATGGCGCGCATGCAAGGCTGAGTCTGGCAGCTGCCCGATGCGCACGGCGAGGTCCAGCCGGCCATCGACGAGATCGGCATAGCGCTCGTCCGTGTGCAGGTCGAGGGTGATCTGCGGATGGCGGCGGCAGAACGCGGCCAGTATCGGCGCCAGTCTGATGGTGCCGAAGACACGCGGCAGGCCGAGCCGGATGTCCCCGGCAAGCTCGCTGTGGCCGCCGCGGGCCTGGGCATTCGCTGCGGCCAGGGTGTCGACGATCTGTTTGGATGCCGCCAGGTAGCGTCGGCCGGCCTCGGTTAGCGACAGTGCGCGCGTGCTGCGATGCAGCAGTCGCGTCTCAAGTCTGGATTCGAGCACGCTGAGATACTTGCCGGCCATGGCCGGCGACAGGCCCAGCGCTCTGCCGGCCGCCGCGATGCTGCCGTGTTCGACGGCGGCAATGAAGACTTCGATTTGTCGCAATCGGTCCATGCATAGCAGTCGATCGTTTGACGATCGACGGTGTTTCTTGTGGGTCTCATTCTATCGTGCCGCGATTGTCTGCAGGCTGGCGACTTCACCAATACCCGGGAGGGGATGCCATGATGATCCAAACCAACAGTGCCGTTCTGCACGTTACTGACCAGGGTGATGGGCCTCGCACGCTCGTATTTCTTCACTATTGGGGCGGTTCCGGCCGCACCTGGACCGAGGTGGCGAGCGCGCTCGCCGGCCGTTACCGTTGTCTCTCGCCCGACTTGCCCGGCTGGGGCCGTTCCGGGCCGTCGCGCTACGGCTATCGGGTGGCGCATCTGGCGACCGCGGTCGGCGAGATGATCACCGCGCTTGCGCTCGACGATGTGGTACTGGTGGGCCATTCCATGGGCGGCAAGGTCGCGCAGTACCTCGCCGGCCAGCGCCCGGCCTGGTTGTCGGCACTGGTGCTGGTGGCGCCGTCCCCCGCGCTGCCCATGACGGTGCCGGAATCCGGGCGTCTCGCCATGCAATCGGCCTATGACACGCCTGCGAGCGTCGAGCGAACGCTCGATCAGGTGCTGACCGCGACGGCACTCGAGGGGGCGATGCGCGAGCGCGCTATCGCCGACTGCCTGGCCGGTCAGCCCGACGCCAGGGCCGCGTGGCCTGCCGTCGCGATGCTCGAGGATATCACTGCGACGACACGACGTATCGATGTACCCACACTGGTTGTCGCCGGTGAGTGCGACCTTGTGGACCCCGCGGCCGTTCTGGCCGATCGGCTGGTGCCGTTTCTGCCGGAGCCTGAGGTGCATGAACTGCCTGCCGTCGGCCATCTGCTCCCGCTGGAGGCGCCGACGGAAGTCGCCGGGCATATCGAGCGATGGCTGGATGCGCGTCGAGTCGCGGTTTAGGTTGCGTTGGTACGGCCGATAACAGCCCAATGGATCGGGTCGACGTGGCGCGTGTCGCGCGCGCAGGGCCTGCATTGGTGCGAAACGTGCCTATTCGATCGCAGGGATTGCGGGAGGTCACGAGCATGGCTCGACATCGCAGGGGGCGGAGCGCGGCATGGCAAGGTTGCCAGTTGCGGGAAGCCAGGCGTGCGCTGGAAGAGCGCCGGCAAAGACTGCGCGAGGCGGCGCAGGTGTTGGGCCCGGCGTCGCTCAAGTCACCGGAGCGCATGTAAGCGCCCGTTGCAACAGGCCGGAGCGGGCCGCGTATTCGAAAATGCCGGCAACGAGCGTGCTCCCGGGCATGTATTTCCAGCCCGGCCACGCGAAAGCGCTGCACCTCGTTTGCCGCATGCGACAGAATGGCTCGATCCGCTTGCCCCGATGGTTGACCGATGGTGGCCGAATCCCAAGGCGCCGCGCCGCGAAGTGGCGGGTTGTTCGACGACGACATGGCGCTCGAACCGGGCGTGCAGCCCGCCGCGCCGGATGCCGCCACCCGGGCACTGGCGGCCGAATTGCCGTCACGGCTGCGGCTGGGTACGTCGTCCTGGCATTTCCCGGGCTGGGCCGGCCGGGTCTGGGACCGGCTGTACACGGCGAAGCAGTTGTCGCAGGCGGGGCTGGCCGCTTATGCGCAGCATCCGTTGTTTCGGACCGTGAGCCTCGATCGTGGCTTCTACCGTCCGTTGACCGTCGCGCAGTACGCCGCGTATGCCGAACAGGTTCCGGATACGTTTCGTTTCGTGGTCAAGGCACCGGCGCGGGTTACGGATGCGTTGATCCGCGCGTCCGGCGGCAAGGGCCGGGCGGCCAATCCGGATTTTCTGGATGCCGATGTGGCCTGGCGCACGTATGTTGCGCCCGCAAGTCGCGGGCTCGGCGACAAGCTGGGCGCGCTGGTGTTCCAGATCAGCCCGCTGCCGGGGCGCTGGCTCGGCGGGATCGAGCGCCTCATCGACCGGCTGGACGGCATGTTGCGACTCGCCGGAACGGCTTCGAACGACGCGCCGGCTGTGGTTGTCGCGGTGGAGGTGCGCAACCCGGAATGGTTGCGGCCGGCGTTTGTCGAGGTGCTCAAGAGCACGGGGGCGACGTATTGCCTGGGCCTGCATCCGAAGATGCCCCCGATCGCGACACAGTTGCCGATCCTGCGGGCGTTGTGGCCGGGCCCGCTGGTGTGCCGCTGGAACCTGAATCTCAAGCACGGCGCATTCGGCTATGAGAAGGCGCGCAACGACTACGCGCCGTTCGACGCGCTGGTCGACCCGGATACCGACACGCGCGCCGCGCTCGCACGCGTGATCGCCGGCACGGTCGGCGCGGGGCAGCCCGCCTATGTGACGATCAACAACAAGGCCGAAGGCAGTGCGCCGCTGACGGTGCGGGCGCTCGCCGAAGCCGTGCGGGCAGCGTCACGGTCGTGACCGGGTCGGCCTTGCGCCGCCCGGCCTGGGATCGTGAGCGACGAATTCGATATCCTGCGCGCTCTATAACCGATTCAACGGGATGACCGCATGAGTGGACAGAGCCTTTCGCCGGCGTTTCGCGCGCGCGCCGACGCCGTGATCGACTTGCTGAACCGGCAGGCCAACGAAGCGCCCACCGGCCAGGTGAGCGCCTCGGTGATGTACGCCACGGCGCGCTTCAATGCCTTTCAGGTGGCGGCGACGTCGGAAGATGCCGAGCAGATGAAGGCGGAACGCGAGAATGCCGTGAACTACTTCACCTCGCAGTACCGCAAGATGTTCGAAGACCATTTCGACGAGTGCCTCGCGCATTTCGATCGCTATACCGGCGGCGGCTCGCAGACGAGTTGAGGCGTTGCTGTCGACGGACTGCGGCCCGCGGCAGAACGATCACAGCCGGCTGACCGCCGGTGGCATGCCGGTCGGGCCGGATCGGGATGATCTGGCCAGGCGCGACCGGCAGGGCAGGACGCCGCCGGCGTCCGTGGCTGAATGCGGGCACGCGGGCCGGTGTTGTCCGATGTGCACGAAAATATCGGCTACGATAGCGAGCCGGCGATGGTCAGCGCGATGAGGCCGGCCGGTGCTGTTCGTCGCAGATAGGCTCGGGTTCGCGATCCAGGCGGCCGGCCCCGTGCAGGCGCTCAACCAGGCGCCGGCCGCCTTCGAGCATCTTGATGTCGTATACGGTGGACGCGTTTACGCGGGCGATCGGACGCGCTCGTGCGGTCGGCGCGTCGGCCTGAAAGGCGTTTTGTTGTATCCGCAGTGTCCGCCGGGGTGATACGAAACCATGCTCATTGCTTATCTTGCGGGTAGCACGCGCACGCTGATCGCCGTGTCCGTGATTCTACTGCTCACCGTACTCGTGACCGGCATCGTGCGGTTTCTGGCCACGCGGGCGATTCGCCACGCTAGCCAGCACGACCACTACGATCCGACCAGCCTGCTGTTCGCCAAGCGCATCGTATCCGGCGGGCTGTACGTGGTGGGTATCGGCTGTGCGCTGGCCCAGATTCCGAAGTTGGAGGTGCTGGGCCATTCGATGCTGGCCGGCGCCGGCGTACTCACCCTGGTGGCGGGCCTGGCATCGCAGCAGGTTTTGAGCAACATCATGAGCGGTGTGCTGATCGTGATATTCAAGCCGTTCCGGTTGCACGATCGCATCACGGTGAACGGCATGACCGGTACCGTTGAGGACATGAACCTGCGCCAGATCGTCCTTTGCGACCCGGAAAACAATCGTATCGTGATCCCTAATGCCGTCGTGAGCGGCAATGCGCTGGTGAATTCGCATCATACTGATCCCCGGGTATGCACGCCGATCGAGATCGGCATCGGCTACGCCAGCGACATTGATACCGCGCTGGCGATCATGATTGCCGAGGTGGCGGGCCATCGATTGCATATCGATGCCCGCACGCCGGCGCAGGTCCAGGCCGGTGAGCCGCTGGTGGTCGCCCGCGTGACCGCACTCGGCGATTCAGCAGTCATGCTCAAGGTCTGGCCTTGGGCGAACGACCCGGCTACGGGCTTCGTGATGCGCTGCGATCTGTTGAAAAGCATCAAGCAGCGCTTCGATGCCGAAGGGGTGGAAATACCATTTCCGCAGCGTACGATCAGCTATCGCGAGCCGCCCGCGCCGGCCGCTTCGCGCTCGATATAGTGTCGCGGCGGCGCCGGACGGCGCCCGCACGCGCATGCCTTCAGCCAACCGATGAGGTGTTTTCGTGGACGAACAGACCCGTATTGAAGTCGAGGCCGCGGCGTTCCGCGATCTGATCGCGCATCTGGGCCAGCGAACCGACGTGCAGAATATCGATCTGATGAATCTGGCCGGCTTCTGCCGCAACTGTCTGGCGAAATGGTATCGCGCCGAAGCCGAGCGACGGGGCGTGGCCATGGACTACGAGCAGGCGCGCGAACGGGTCTACGGCATGCCCTACACCGAGTGGAAGGACCGCTACCAGCTTGAGGCGAGCGCCGAACAGAAGGCGCGGTTCGAGTCGAGCGCTTCGCGTCACGCCGATACCCGCGGCGGCCGGTAGGCGCGTGCCGGGCCACGACCGGCCGGCCTGCTCGGCGATCGCTTTATCGCCCCGGCGTGCGTACTGGCCTGCTCATCATGCGCCTGTCGAACCGGCGGTTGCGCGCGATGCCGGCGCCGTGCGCGCACGCGGGTCGCGTTGATCGCGGTATCGGTCACGAAGCGGTCGGCCCGCCGTTGCCCCGACGCGCCTTTTTTTCCCGATACATTAATCGATCGGCCCGGGCCACGAGATCGGCGACCGATTCCTGGCGATCCTGCTGGACGGCAATGCCGATGCTGGGGCCGGGATAGTCGATATCGATGCCATTGAGGCGAAACTGCCCGGCCAGCCGCGCCGCCAGCCGTTGCCGCATGGGCTCGGCGTCGTCCGCGGCATCGAGATGCGCAAGCACCACAAACTCGTCACCGCCGTAACGGGCACAGGTCTCATCGGTGCGCGTGGCCTCGGCAAGACGTCGTCCGAAATCGATCAGGAAGCGATCGCCCATGTCGTGCCCGTGCCGATCATTGAGTGCCTTGAACCCGTCGAGGTCGATGAACACCACGCAGGCATGCCCGCCGCGCCGACGCACCACGGCATCGAGCCGATCCGAGTCGCGCTCCAGACAGCGGCGATTCGGCAGGCCGGTCAGGGGGTCGCAAAGGCTTTGTCGCTCGAGTGCCTCGTAGGCGCGCCGCAAATGGGTATCCAGATGCTCGCGCGTGGCGAGCAGCGACAGATGCAGTGTGAGGCCCTGCATGGCCTGGCGCATGGTGTGATCATCGAACACGGTGTCGCGCATGCGGATCAACAGCCCGCCACGAAAATCGCCTTCATACAGCGCGCTGGCCAACCCGACACTGTCGCAGTCCGGGCCGATGAACGTCTCGGTGTCACAGGCCGCCCAGTTCCAGGTGCCGCGGCGCCACCAGCCCGCGCCGTCGGTGGTGTGATCCCCGTGGCAGCACCGTCGCGCCCAGTCGCACATGGCTTCGGCCGTCGGCGCCGCGACATCGGCCGGGATGATGACGTCGATCTCGGCGCCCGGCTCGAGCGCCCGCAAACGCACCGCGCTCTGGTGCAGGGCGGGCTCGAGTATGCGGGCGCGCGAACAGATGTGGCCAATGTCCGACAGGGCAGCGAACAGGGTCGCGGTACGTTCGGCCGCGCGGGCACGGCTCCATTCCAATGCGGCGGCGCGTTCGCGCCCGATCTGGTCGGCCAGCAGCCGTGCGAACATTGTCATCACATCGAGAACCTGTGCCGGCACCTCGTGCGACTCGGCGCTGATCCCGCAGAGTGTGCCGAGTACGTCGTCGCCGAGACGCACCGGCGTGCTGACATAGGTCTTGATGCCGAGTTCGCGCGCCGCGGCAGAATCGGGCCAGCGCCGCGGCACGTTGGTTTCCAGGCGAATGCCCTCGTCCAGGGCGCGGCGACACAGCGTATCCCGCCAGGGCAGATTGAACCCCTCGGTGACCCGGTTTTGACCGTGGTTGTGGGCGAAGCGGATCCGTTGTCGCTGCTGCGCCCAGTCGATTTCGGTGAGATAGACCGAGTCCAGGCCGCTGATGCGTTGCAGCAGATCGAGCAACGGGCGACAGAGTGCTTCCAGACTGTCCGACCCGGTCATCGGGGGGTCCAAGCGTTCGGCCGTCGACTGGACCGATCGTCGTAAGGCAGTGGGTCGCCCGGCCATTTCCAATCCTTTTCTGTGCGTATATTCCCGTCGGACCGGTTGCCGTTTCACGCCGTCGGTGCGGCGCGCGTGAAGTGACAACAATATGATTGTAAACGGTGCCCGGCCTGGCGGCGGCAACGATCAAGCCGTAGGAGCCTGACGCTTGCGGTGTTTTTTCGCCGTGTGTGGAAGCGCACGACGCCCGGGCGGACGGGCTTCAGCGCGGCAACGTGGCGCCGCGAGAGCCGGCCACAGGCGCTAATGCGCGGGGTCGGGCTGCACGGCGCAGGCGCGAACGGGCTCGGTGGTACCGACGCTTTCCTGCCAGGCCTCGAACCCGCCCAGCAAGGCGTAGGTATTGTGATAGCCGGCGGCCTGCAGCCTGAGTGCGACCAGGGCCGCCGATACTTCGTTGGGACAGGCGCAGAACACCACGATCGGGGTGTCGGCGTCGGTGTTGCCCGGCATGGACCGCCCGACCGGCGCATCCAGTGGAATCGGGATGGCGCCGGGAATGGAGTGCGCCACCACGCTGGGCTCGCGCACATCCACGATCCGCAGCTGCGGCGTGTCGGCCTGCATCGCCCGCAACTCATCGATATTCACGCGCGGGATCAGACGGCTTTGTTGCAGGAACCGGTGCCGTCGCCACACCTTCCACCCAATGAATACAAACAGCGCCGCGGCGATGATGAAAGCCCCCTGGATCACATAGGTCTCAAGCCATGCCAGGGTCGCCAGGATGGCGCGCTGGAAGATGATGCCCAGCACGAGCCCGGAGCTCACCCAGACCGCGGAGCCGATGCCGTCGAACAACAGGAACGTCAGATACCGGGTGCGCGTTGCCCCGGCCATGAGTGTGCACAAGGCCCCCAGCCCGGGCACGATCTTGGCCACGATCAGCAGCTTCGGCCCGACGCGCAGGTAAAGATTGCGGTTTTTTCGGATGCAGGTATCCGGCTCGAGCGACACGCGGCATACCTGCGCCATTGACCAGTGCCCGTAACGACGGCCGACGCCGTACCAGAGGCTGTCGGCCAGCTCACAGGCGATCATGGCGACCAGCCAGACCACCGCCAGATAGCCGGCATCGCCGAACGTCGGTGACGCCAGCGATCCGGCCACGAGCAACGCCGGGTAGGAAGGCACCGGCACGCCCATCTGCTCGGCGAACACATTCACAAACAGCAACGCCAGCGCGCCCTGGGTCGGATCGCCGTGGTTCATGACAAGGTTCCGGTCGGCCGGGTGATCATCGGCACGGCGTCCGCAGGAGTGATAGCGCTGAAGTGCGTGCAAACCGGCCCGATTCAAGGGCCGGCTTGCCCGCCGGCCGCGGCATGGGCGAGCGCGCGTTCGGGTCGGTGGCGGCGCCACACTGCCGGCGCCGGATTCAGAAGGCCGTACTCGACGATCAAGGGGGGCATGGGCGCGTGCACGTTGTCGTTGGCCGGCAACGCCGGAAATCGAGATCGGTCTTGGCGTACGTGCACCCCCGGGCAACATCGGGCGGCGATGGGGCGGGTTGCGGGGCGGAAGCTACGAGCCGTGGGCAGGCGCAAGCGATCCGCGCGGCGCGATCTGCCGGGCAGGCTATCGCTACCGTTATCGGCCGCCGCCGACCGCGACACGCAAGGCGCGCCCGAGACGTCGGCCGTAAACGCCAGGCAAAAGAAAAGCCGCTGAAAAATCAGCGGCTTGATCTTGTGTCTGGTGCCGAGGAGAGGACTTGAACCTCCACGAGCGTTAGCTCACTAGCACCTGAAGCTAGCGCGTCTACCAATTCCGCCACCTCGGCTGAGGAGCGCGTAATTTAGGCGCCGTGTCGGGGTTTGTCAATAACGATTTCTGCGGTTGGGCCTTTGCGGTATCGTGGGCGCTTATGGAGATATATTTTGAGTGAAAAGAAACGCCCCGTGAACGATTGGCGCGACCGCGATCCGCAGTTCTCGGCCGAGCAGGGCAGCTACGCCCAGCCCGTGCCCAGCCGACAGCTCGTACTGGATGACCTGGCCACGGAAGGCCGGCCGATGACGCGTGCCGAGCTCACCGACTACTACGCCCTGGTCGGTGATGCCGCCGAGGCATTCGATCACCGTCTGCGCGCCATGCTGCGCGACGGCCAGCTGCTGGAAAACCGCCGCGGCGCGCTCGGGCCGATCGACAAGATGGACCTGGTGCGGGGCCGCGTTCAGGGGCATCGCGATGGCTTCGGCTTTCTCATCCCCGACGATGCCGAAGGCGACGACGTGTTCCTGAGCCCCCGCCAGATGCGTCAGGTGATGCATGGCGACCGTGCCGTGGTGCATGTGACCGGGCGGGACGCGCGCGGCCGGCGCGAAGGCCGGGTCGCCGAGGTGCTCGAACGGGCGAACGACACCGTCATCGGGCGATTCGTCGAAGACAATGGCATGTATCACGTGGTGCCGGACAATGCGCGCATCGGCCACGAAATTCGCGTGCCGGCCAAGGCCCGTGGGGACGCGCAGAACGAGCAGATCGTGACCGTGCGTATCACGCAGCCGCCGTCCAAGCGCGGCCAGCCGGTGGGTGAAGTGGTCGAGGTGCTGGGCGATCGCATGGCGCCGGGCATGGAGATCGACATTGCCATCCGGTCGCACGGGATTCCCCATGAATGGCCGTCGGAAGCGCTCGAACAGGCGCGTGCCTGCGGCGACCAAGTGGCCGAGGCGGACAAGAAGGGGCGTGTCGACCTGCGCGATCAGCCGTTCGTGACGATCGATGGCGCCGATGCACGCGATTTCGACGATGCGGTCTACGCCCGCAAGACCCAGCGCGGCTTCAAGCTCTGGGTCGCGATCGCGGACGTCTCGCATTATGTCGACAAGGATTCGGCGCTTGATGCCGAAGCCCAGCGCCGGGCGACCTCCGTGTATTTCCCGGATCATGTCGTGCCGATGCTGCCCGAGGCGCTGTCCAACGGGTTGTGTTCGCTGAATCCGGAGGTGGACCGGCTGGCCGTGGTGTGCGAGATGCGGCTGGATCGCGCCGGCCAGCTGAAGTCGTCGAAATTCTATTCGGCGGTGATCCGATCCCACGCGCGCCTGCTGTACGAACAGGTCGCCGATTGGCTGGACAACCCGGAGAACCTGCCGTCGCGTTATCGGGATTTGAAGAAGCCGCTGAACGATCTGCACGGGCTTTACGAGTCGATGTTGCAGCAGCGGCGCGAACGGGGGGCGATCGAGTTCGAGACCCAGGCCACGCGCATCATCTTCAACGAAGATCGCAAGATCGCGCGCATCGTGCCGGCCGAGCGCAATGTCGCGCACCGTATTATCGAGGAGTGCATGATCGCGGCCAACGTGGCCACGGCAACCTATCTCACGAAGAAGAAGATGCCGCTGCCGTATCGTGTACACGCCGGCCCGGCGGCCGGCGCGCTCGACGATCTGCGCTCGTTTCTGGCCGAACGCGGCCTGGCGTTGCCGGGCGGCAATGACCCGGATGCTGCGGATTACGCCCGCCTGCTCGAACAGGTGCAGGGCCGTCCGGACAGGCACCTCATCCAGACGGTGATGCTGCGCAGTCTGCAGCGCGCGGTTTATTCGCCGCACAACGACGGCCACTTCGGGCTGGCGCTCGAATACTATGCGCACTTCACGTCGCCGATTCGGCGCTATCCGGATCTGCTGGTTCATCGTGCGATCAAGCACCTGGAAAAGCGCGGCACGCCGAAGAACTTCGATTACGATCTGGCGGCCATGGAGCGGCTGGGCCAGATCTGTTCCGAGGCCGAGCAGCGCGCGGACGATGCAACCCGCGATGTCGACGATTGGCTCAAGTGCGAATACATGCGCGATTCGCTTGGCCAGACATTCGACGGCACCGTGACCGGCGTCACCGGTTTCGGCCTGTTCGTCGAACTCGACGGCATTTCCGCCACCGGCCTGGTGCATGTATCGTCGTTATCGAGCGACTTCTATCATTTCGATGCCCAGTCGCGCTGCCTGCGCGGCGAACGCTCGGGGCGGGTCTATCGCCTGGCCGACAAGATGAAGGTCAAGGTCGCCCGCGTCGACCTGGACGAGCGCAAGATCGATTTCGAACCGGTCGACCGCGATGACGACCAGCCCGCGGGCGGTCGCAGCCGCAAGAAATCGCCGCGCGGTGGAAACGGCGGGGCTAAATCGCGGTCGAACAAGCGTCGACCGAAACGCTCCTGATCGTTGGGCCGCCGCTTCCTGTCAATTTGTATTGGAAATACCGTCATGTCGCGCCACAAGAGTTCTATTGTCATTGCCCTGGCCGTTGCCGCGGCGCTGGGTCTGAGTGCCTGTGCCAACAATCCGAATCGCCGTGCCGAGATCGGCGGCGGTATCGGTGCCGTCGCGGGTGGCTTGCTCGGGTCCCAGCTCGGTGACAGTTCGGGTACGAATGCGGCGATCGGCGCCGCGTTGGGCGCATTGGCGGGCGGCGGCATCGGCCATTACATGGATAAGCAGCAGCAGGAACTGAACAAGAAGCTGGCCGCTCAGAGGGCGCGCAACGAGCTCAATATCCAACGGTTGAACCAGGACACGCTCAAGATCGGCGTGGCCAGCGATGCATCGTTCGCCGTCGACAGCGCCACCCTGAATCCGAACGCACAGAACACCTTCAACAGCATTGCCAGTGTGCTCAAGAACTATAAAAAGACCGCGATCCATGTGGTCGGGTTCACCGACAGCACCGGTAGCAAGCAGCACAACCTCAAGCTGTCCAAGGAACGTGCCGATGCGGTCGCACAGTTTCTGGAAAGCCGCGGCGTGAACTCGCAGCGCGTACTGACCTGGGCGCGCGGCGAGTCCGAGCCGGTGGCATCGAATGCCACAGCCGCGGGCCGGGCCAAGAATCGACGCGTGGCGATCGTGATCAAGCCGATCGTCAAGGGCAACGAAAAGGCCGCCTTCAGCGCGCCGCCGGATCTTGGCAATCCCAGGTATGAAAACACCGGCAATGGCAACGGCTGATTCGGCCGGGCAGGGTATCGCACAGCCCGGCGCTGCCGGGCTTTTTTAATGGATGCAGGCGAGACTGGACCGATGAGCGAGCAGCCCACGGACAACGAATGGATTGGCGGCTTTCACGCCGTGGTCTCGGCTCTGGAATCCGGCCGGCCGATACGCCGGCTGTGGCTTGCCGAAGGCCGGCGCAGCGGTCGCGCCGAAGAACTGGCAGCGCGCGCCGTCGCTCTCGATGTTCCGGTCGACACCGCGCCCATGTCACGGCTGGACGGATGGTTGCCGGACGTACGCCACCAGGGCTGCGTGGCCGAGGTGGCACCGCCGCGCGAATATCGGGAATCCGAGCTGCCGGGCTTGCTGCGTGGCGCGGGCAATCCCTGGGTTCTGGCACTCGACCAGGTTCAGGACCCGCACAACCTCGGGGCCTGTCTGCGCAGCGCGGCCGCGGCCGGTGTGACCGCGGTGATTGCACCACGCAAACGGGCGGCGGGGCTCACGGCGTCCGTACGCAAGGTGGCGGCCGGGGCCGCCGAGCGGGTGCCGTTCGTGCCGGTCACGAATTTGTCGCGGGCGCTCAAGCGGCTGCAGGACGAGGGCTTTTGGGTGGTGGGTCTCGATGGTACGGCGGATACATCGCTCTACGAAGCCGATTTGCCGAGCCCGGTGGTGTGGGTGGCCGGCGGCGAAGCCAAGGGTATTCGCGAGCTGACTGCTAGACACTGCGACCTTCTCGTTGCCATCCCCATGGCGGCCGGTATGGAAAGCCTGAACGTGTCGGTGGCCACCGGGGTTGCGTTGTTCGAGACCGTACGCCGGCGTCGTTAGCGGCGGTTGACATTGCATGTGCCCGGGCAAGCGACTACAATCGCGCGCCTCGCGGCCGACGGGTCGCGATTCCTTGCTCCACGGCGACCGCCGGGGGCTTTCAACCGAAAGGACACATCATGCGACATTATGAAATCGTGTTCCTGGTCCACCCGGACCAGAGCGAACAGGTGCCGGCCATGGTGGAGAAGTACCGCGGCGTCGTCGAAAACGACGGCGGCAAGGTGCATCGCCACGAGGACTGGGGCCGCCGCCAGCTGGCCTATCCGATCACCAAGATCCACAAGGCGCACTACGTGCTGCTGAACGTGGAATGCTCGCAGTCCGCGCGCGAGGAACTGGAAGACCTGTTCCGGTTCAACGACGCCGTGCTGCGTCATCTTGTCATCGCCCGTCACAAGGCCGACGTCGATCCGTCCCCCTTGGCCAAGAACGCCGAGAAGTCGGACGATCGCAAGTCCGAGGACCGCAAGGCCCCGGCCGCCAGCTAAAGGAGCACACCCATGGCCCGTTTTTTCCGCCGTCGCCGTTTCTGCAAGTTCACTGCTGAAGGTGTCGAGGAGATCGATTACAAGGACATCGAGACCCTCAAGCAGTACGTCACCGAAACCGGCAAGATCGTACCCAGCCGTATCACCGGCACCGCGGCGCGTTATCAGCGTCAGTTGTCGACCGCGGTCAAGCGTGCGCGATTCCTCGCGCTGCTGCCGTATACCGACCGTCATTCGTCGTAAGGAGGCGCTCAAGTGGACGTCATTCTGCTACAGAAAATCCGCAATCTGGGCGACCTCGGCGACACCGTCTCGGTGCGTGCCGGCTACGGCCGCAACTATCTCTTCCCGCGGGGCATGGCCCTGCCGGCGACCGGGAACAACCTGGCCGTGTTCGAAGAGCGTCGGGCCGAGTTGCAGGCAGCCTCGCAGGAGCGCGAGGATCGCGCCAAGCTGCGGGCCAATCAGTTGCGCAACAAGAGCTTCACCATCGCCATGCGCGCCAGTGATGAAGGCAAGCTGTTCGGCTCGGTCGGCCCGCAGGAGATTGCGCATGTCGTCGCCGAGGAAGGCCACGAGCTGGATCCGCGCGAGGTCACGCTGACCGAGGGCACCATCCGTCAGGTCGGCTACTACAATGCCGAGCTGACGCTGCACGCCGAAGTGGTCTGCGAAATCGAGATCGTGGTCGCGCAGCAGACCGATATGGGCATCAACATGCCCACGCGCATCAGCGAGAACACCGAAGAAGACGCTACGGCCGAAGAGGTCGAGGGCGAGCGCGTCGAGGATGCCGGCGAGCCGGCCGATGCCTCGGCCAGCGAGGCCGATGCGCCGATCGGAGAGCGCGAAGAGCCGTAAATCAACGGTTCTGCCGATCGCGATGAACGCCGCCTTCGGGCGGCGTTTTTTTTTGGCTCGCGGCTTGCGTAAACTGCGCGAGCCGCCCGTACCCACGAACGCCACGCGCCCATGGCCGAAGCCAAGCTGCCCCCGCATTCCATCGAAGCCGAACAATCGGTGATCGGCGGTTTGCTGCTGTCCGAAAAAGCCTGGGACGACATCGCCGGGACGATCAGCGAAAACGATTTCTATCGCGAGGATCACCGACTCCTGTACCGCGGCCTGGCGGATCTGGCCGACACCAACCAGCCGCGCGACCTGGTCACGCTGACCGAATGGCTGCGTAACAACGGCCTGCTCGACAAGGCCGGCGGCGCGACCTATATCGGTAATCTCGCGGCGGATATTCCCAGCGCGGCGAACATCAAGGCCTATGCCGAGATCGTGCGCGAGCGCTCGGTCATGCGCCAGCTCATCCGCGCGGGCGACACCATCACCTCGACCGCGTTCGAGCCGGCCGGCCAGACCGCCGAGGAAGTGCTGGGCGTCGCCGAGCAGGAAATCTTCAAGATCGCCGAACAGGGTCGCAAGGGCAGCGAAGGCCCGCAGGGGCTCAATTCGCTGCTGACCAAGGCGGTCAATCGCATCGAGGAGCTGGTGGCTCACGAGGGCTCGTTCTCGGGGGTGCCGACCGGGCTGATCGAATTCGACAAGATGACCAACGGGCTGCAGGCTGCGGACCTGCTGATCCTGGCCGGGCGCCCGTCCATGGGCAAGACGTCGCTGGCGATGAACATCGTCGAGAACATCGCCATCAAGGAGAAGGTGCCGGTTGCGGTGTTCTCGCTGGAAATGCCGGCGGAACAGCTTGTGATCCGCATGATCTCGTCCTGGGGCCGGGTGGATCAGACCCGGCTGCGTTCCGGCCGGTTGACCGAGGACGACTGGCCCAAGATCACGTCCGCCATCGGCATCATGAACGAGAACGCCCGCCTGTTCATCGATGATTCCGCCGGACTGTCGCCGTCCGAGATGCGCGCCCGCGCGCGTCGCCTGAAACGTGAGCACGATATCGGTCTGGTCGTGGTCGATTATCTGCAGCTCATGCAGGTGCCGGGCACCAAGGAAAACCGCACCAACGAGATTTCCGAAATCTCTCGACAGCTCAAGGCCATGGCCAAGGAGCTCAATGTGCCGGTGATCGCGTTGTCACAGCTCAACCGCCAGGTCGAGCAGCGCGACAACAAGCGCCCGCGCATGTCCGACCTGCGCGAATCCGGCGGCATCGAGCAGGACGCGGACGTCATCATGTTCGTGTACCGCGACGAGGTCTATAACGAGAACACCGAGGACAAGGGCGTGGCCGAGATCATCATCGGCAAGCAGCGCAACGGCCCGCTCGGCACGGCACGCACGGCCTTCCTGTCGCATCTCACGCGGTTCGAGAACCTGCAGGAACATTACGACGACGACTTCATGGACTAGCGATGTCTTATTCGCCTTTCATACCGCGTTCGCCGGTGTCGCGCCGATCGGGGGGCGGCTGATGCGGGCGCTGGCGACCATCGATCGCGCCGCGCTGGCGCATAACCTGGAACGCGTGCGCGCGCTGGCGCCGGACCGCGCGGTGTACGCCGCGGTCAAGGCCGATGGCTACGGTCATGGCGCGACGACGGTTGCGAACGCGCTCGCGGCGGCCGACGGCTTCGCGGTGTCGAGCCTGGACGAGGCGATGCAACTGCGCTGGAGCGGGATCACCCAGCCGATCATGACGTTATCGCAGCCGCTGGATGTCGATGCCTGCGCGCTCGCGGCCGCACACGACGTGCGGCCCGTGGTCTTCGATCGCACGCATCTGACGGCGTTGGCCGATTATGTCGGCCCGGTATTGTCGGTCTGGATCAAGCTGGACTCCGGCATGCACCGGCTCGGCTTCGCCCCCGGCGAGGCGGCGGCAGTCGCCGCGCACCTGCGGGCGTTGCGCCATGTGCGTTGCGTGGGCTGGCTGACCCACCTCGGCTGTGCCGATGACCCGTCGAACCCGATGACCGAGCGCCAGCTTGCGGCGTTCGCCCACGGCACGGCCGAACTCGACGGCCAGCGTTCGATTGCCAATTCCGCTGGTGTGCTGGCCTGGCCGGCCGCGCATGCCGACGTCGTGCGCCCGGGCATCATGCTGTACGGCAGCTCGCCCATGGTCGATGCCACGGCCGCCGATCACGACCTGCGGCCGGCCATGCATCTGACCGCGCCGATCATCAGCCGGCGCCGCGTGGTGGCGGGTGAGCCGATCGGCTACGGTGCCACCTGGCGAGCGCCGGAGGACATGGACGTCGGGGTGATCGGTATCGGCTACGGCGATGGCTATCCGCGCCATGCCCCGTCCGGCACGCCCGTGCTCGTGCGCGGGCTGCGGGCGGCGCTGGTCGGCCGGGTGTCGATGGACATGATCACGGTCGACCTGCGCGCGGTGCCCGAGGCCGGCGTGGGCGAGCGCGTCACGCTCTGGGGCCCGGGGCTGCCTGCGGACGAGGTCGCGGCGGCCGCCGGCACCATTGCCTACGAATTGTTTTGCCGGCTGACCGCGCGTGTGAGCGTCGAGATCGTCTGATCAGGCATCGGTGGCCGGGGCTTCGCGGCGGCGCGCTGCCAGCGCGCGCCGGAAGAATGCCAGCTGGTCGCTGCTGGACTGGCGAAAGCCGGCGCCGCGATAGATATCGAAATGGCCGATGCGATAGTGGCGCTCGATGATGTGGTCGCCGCCGCGGGCCGCGGCCGCGGTGGCGGCGGCGGGCGGTGCCACCGTGTCCTGGTCACAGATCTGGATCAGCGTGGGGCAACGCAAACGGCCGACCTTGCGGCCGGGCCGATACAGCGCCAGCGTGAGCAGCGTGCGGGCACTCATTTCATTGCGCCAGTCCGCCGGGGCAATCGCCCGGTAACCCTCGTAGGCATCCTCGGTGGCCATGGCCGCCAGCCCGCCCGCGCGCGCCACCAGTGGAATCCGGTAAGGCTCGGCGCCGGCGAGATTGGCCAGGCTGTCGCGCAGGCCCGCCACGATCAGGCGCAGCATGTGCCGCAGGCCATGGCGGCGCAGCACGTTAAAAACCGCAGCGCGGCCGTCCATCATCGGGCCCTGGGCGCTGATGGCGGCAACCCGTTTGTCGGCGGCGCCCGCCGCGATCACATGGCCGCCGGAGAACGACGTACCCCACAGTGCAACGCGGTCGGCGTCCACGCCCGCGACTTCGCGCACGGCGGCGATCGCCGCGGCCCAGTCGGCCAGCTGTGCAGAAACCGACAGCAGCTGGCGCGGACGGCCGCCGCTGGCACCGAAATAGCGATAGTCGAAAACGAGCACGGCAAAGCCGGCGTTGGCGAAGGTGGCGGCGTAGGGTTCCAGGCCGGCGTCGCGGGTGCCGCCCAGGCCGTGGGCCATGACGATGGCCGGCACGCCGGCCGGGGCCTCCATCGACTCGTTCTGTGCCGGATAGAACCAGGCCCGGCAGGTTGTGCCGCGGCTGTCGAATTCGAAATCCTCGCGATCCACCATGGTCGAGCGCTGTACTCCCGGTTGTTGTCGCGCCTAGTATGCCCGTTTGCCCACGCTGTGTTGATGCTCGCGCCGGTGCGCGAGCCCGACCGAACCAGCCCCGAGCGACGCCCGATGGCCAAGAGCAAAACTGTTTTCGTTTGCGATCAGTGCGGTTCGACCCAGCCCAAATGGTCCGGCCAGTGTCCGGACTGCGGTGCCTGGAATACGCTCACCGAAAGCGTGCCCGCGGCGCCTTCGAGGCCTGGCGTGGCCGCGCCGCCGGTATCGTTCGGCGATACCACGCCGCAGGTACACAAACTCAACGCGATCAAGCCGCGTGAGACCCCGCGCACGCCGACGGGACTGTCCGAACTCGATCGCGTACTCGGCGGCGGCCTGGTGCCGGGTTCGGTGATTCTGATCGGCGGCGATCCCGGCATCGGCAAGTCCACGCTGCTGCTCCAGGTGCTGGCCCAGCTGTCGGCCGATATCCCGGCCCTCTACGACACCGGCGAGGAGTCCCTCGAGCAGGTCCAATTGCGCGCCCAGCGCCTCGGCGTGGCGGATGCGGATCTGTCGGTGCTGGCCGAGACCTGTGTCGAGCGCGTGCTGGCGCTGGCCAAGCCGCAGGCGCCGCGCCTGTTGGTGATCGATTCGATCCAGACAGTGTTTTCCCAGGCCTTGTCGTCGGCGCCGGGCAGCGTGTCCCAGGTGCGCGAGTCGGCGTCCATGCTGGTGCGTTTCGCCAAGGCCACCGGCACCGCGCTGATCATCGTCGGCCACGTGACCAAGGAAGGCACCATTGCCGGGCCGCGCGTGCTCGAGCACATGGTCGATACCGTGTTGTATTTCGAGGCCGAGGCGTCGTCGCGTTTTCGCGTCATCCGGGCGGTGAAGAATCGCTTTGGTGCGGTCAACGAGCTCGGTGTATTCGCCATGTCCGGCGCCGGCCTGAAGCAGGTGACCAATCCCAGCGCGATCTTCCTGTCGCGCCACGAGACCGCGGTGCCGGGCAGCGCGGTGATGGTCACGCGTGAAGGTTCGCGACCGATGCTGGTCGAGGTGCAGGCGCTGGTGGATGGCTCGCAGCTGCACAATCCGCGCCGCGTGGCGCTCGGTCCCGATTCGCAGCGTCTGGCGATGCTGCTCGCGGTGCTGCATCGTCACGGCGGCATCGCACTGGGCGATCAGGACGTGTTCGTCAACGTGGTCGGCGGCATGCGGGTGACCGAGACGGCGGCGGATCTCGCCGTGGTGCTGGCGGCACTCTCGAGCTTTCGCGACAAGGCGCTCGGCGAAAAGCTGATCATCTTCGGCGAGATCGGCCTGGCCGGCGAGATCCGGCCGGTGCCGGGCGGCGAGGATCGATTGCGTGAAGCCGCCAAACACGGGTTCACGCGCGCGATCGTGCCCAAGGCCAATGCGCCGCGCTCGCGCCGCGTGGGCGAACTCGAGGTGATCCCGGTGGCGCGGCTCGGCGAGGCGATCGAGGCCGTGACTGGCTGAACCTCGCCCGAGCTGCGCATTGTCTCCATTTCGGCCGGAATACCAGGGCGTGTCGTCACGAGAGACGCCGCGAGAGTGCGTTTAAGGCATTTTTCCGCAGATCAACACAGATCTACGCAGATGGGGCGGTGAGCCGCTCGGGCGTATGAGTTCGATCCGTGGCGCAATGAGCGCCTCAAATCCGCCACGCCGGGAAAGTACATCCGCATCGGTGTGAATCAGCGTCGATCTGCGGACGGATTTTGTTCGCTAAGCGAAGCCCGAGAGCAGAACGGTGCCTGCCGCGTCGCAGGCTGAAAGTTGACCTGGCCGACTGCACCGCCACACGGTCGGTGGCGTCCAAGGCGGATGACGCTTCGCTAAGCCGACGGACATGACGCGCCCGTCTTCAAGTTTTGAAACGCGCTCCAAGCCGCTCGTTTGCGAGCCGGCTTGGAGCGCGACTCGGGATCAGGCGTTACCGCCCTCGGTCTCCGTTGCCGGCTTGGTCCGGCGTGGCTTGCGGCGCGGCGGCTGGATGCGCACGGTCTGGATCAGGTTGGCGCTGGTTTCGGTGATCTCGAACACATACTTGCCGATCTTCACGCGGGTGCCGGCGGTGGGGATGGTTTCGGTCTGCTCGGTGATCAGGCCGTTGATCGTGCGCGGCCCGTCGACCGGCAGCTTCCAGCCGAGGGCGCGATTGAGCGCGCGGATCGAAACCGTGCCGTCGACCCGATAGCTGTTCTCGCCGTCCATGGTGACGTTTTTCACACGCGTGAGCGGGTCGGTGGTGAATTCGCCGACGATCTCCTCGAGAATGTCTTCCAGCGTGGCCAGGCCCTGGATATCGCCGTATTCGTCCACGACGAAGCCGATCCGGCGTTTCTGATTCTGGAAATTGAGCAGCTGCTGGTTGAGCGGCGTGCTCTCCGGGATGAAGTAGGGCGCGCTCGCCAGCGAGACCAGCGAATCCTGATCCAGTTCGTCATTCGTGATCAGTGCCAGCAGGCGACGCATGTGCACGATGCCCTTGATTTCGTCGATCGAGCCGTCGAACAGCGGCAGCCGCGTGTGCTGGTTGTGCACCAGCTGTTCCAGGATCTCGGGCCAGGGCTTGCTGATGTCGATGCCAATGATCTCGTTGCGCGGCACCATGATGTCCTCGACGGTGGCATTCTCCATGTCGAGGATCGACAGCAGCATCTTCTGGTGTCGGCGCGGAATCATGGCGCCGGCTTCGGTGACCACGGTGCGCAGCTCTTCCGACGACAGCGAGTGTCCGGCGGCGTCTTCCGGCGAGACGCGCAACAGCCGGAGCACGCCGCGCCCGGCCGAGTTGAACAGATAGACCAGCGGCCAGAGCACCTTGAGCAGCGGCTTGTAGACATAGGCCGCCGGATAGGCGATGCGCTCCGGATACAGCGCCGACAAGGTCTTGGGCGTGACCTCGGAGAACACCAGGACCACGATGGTCAGCGCGATGGTCGACAAGACCACGCCGAAATCACCGTACAGGCGGATGCCGATCACCGTCGCCAGCGACGAGGCGATGATGTTGACCAGGTTGTTGCCGAGCAGAATGAGCCCGATCAGCTTGTCCGGCGCTTCCAGCATTTCGGCCGCGCGCCTGGCGCCGCCATGGCCACTCTTGGCCATGTGTTTCATGCGATAGCGATTGACGGTCATCAGCCCGGTTTCGGAGCCGGAGAAGAATGCCGACAGAACCAGCATCAGGATGAGGATGCCGAATAGCACCCACAGGGGGATTGCGTCCAACAGCTACGGGCTCGTGATCAAATGAAGGGGCCGGGCGGCTCGTACGCGACAGCTACCACCAATGTTCGCCCAGAATCAGCTCGAGCACCAACTTGCTGCCGAAATACGCCAGCACCAGCACCACATAACCGATCATCACGCCGCGTACCGCGACCCGCCCGCGCCAGCCGTAACGCCAGCGCCCGAACAGCAGAATGGCGAACACCAGCCAGGCCGCGACCGACAGCACCGCCTTGTGCGCCAGGTGCTGTTCGAACAGGTGGCTGATGAACAGCGCGCCCGTGGCGATTGCCAGGCTGAGCATGAAAAAGCCCGCGCCGATCAGGCGGAACAGCAGCGTCTCCATCGTCTGCAATGGCGGCAGCGTGGTAAAAAGCCCCGACGGCGGATGCTGGCGCAGCTGGCGATGCTGCAGCGACAGCACCGCCGCCTGTACCGCGCCCAGTGTGAGCAGGCCGTAGGCCAGCATGGACAGCACGATATGGATTTGCAGCGGCCAGCTCAGCGGCTCATGGGCGCCGTTCGGGTCCGGCACGAGCAGGCCGGCGATCGCGCACAGGCCGGCCACCGGATACATCACCAGCCCCAGGGCACCGATCGAGCGCTTGAGCGAGAACAGCCAAAGCAGCAGCGCGGCCTGCCAGGCGAACAATGACAGCGCGGAGCCCACGCCGATG
Organism: Salinisphaera sp. RV14; assembly: GCF_052044135.1. Classification (NCBI taxonomy): domain Bacteria; kingdom Pseudomonadati; phylum Pseudomonadota; class Gammaproteobacteria; order Salinisphaerales; family Salinisphaeraceae; genus Salinisphaera; species Salinisphaera sp. RV14. The sequence continues at coordinate 112,929 of NZ_JBQDYF010000007.1, read as the reverse complement.
ATCATCGCGCCGGTATGCAACGTCATGTGCACCAGCGCGATGACATGCATCACCAGGCCCAGGCCCGCGAGCAGGGTCACGCGCGGGTAAGGCGCGCCCGCCGCATGATGCTGGTAGACGGCGTAGGTCGCGGCGGCATAGGCGGCCGCGGCAAGCAGCACTTCGATGACGACGAATGTCATCGGGGGAGGGGTGAGGGTAATCTCATGCGTCGTATTCTGCCGTATTTCCGGCGCGGGCTGCTGACGTTCGCGGCATCGGGGGCGCAGGCGGGGCCGGTCGGGTGCGGGCGCACCGCGGCGCGTACCCGCGCGCAGCGCCCCTGCCAGCACCACCCGCGGCGGGCTTGCCGGCCCGGTGGCGCGTCTCGCCGCGGCGTCGGATCGCCCGCGGGCTCACGCCAGGCTTCCCACGACCGTTATACTGGTCGCTGTATTACACCGAAGACGCGTTGCCATGTTCGACTCTCTAAGTGATCGCCTCAATCGCAGTCTCAAGACGCTGTCGGGCCGCGGCCGGCTGACCGAGGACAACATCAAGGCCACCCTGCGCGAAGTGCGCATGGCGTTGCTCGAAGCCGATGTCGCGCTGCCGGTGGTCAAGCAGTTCGTCGAGGACATCCGTGCGCGCGCGGTCGGCTCCGAGGTGATGACCAGCCTCACGCCGGGCCAGGCCCTGGTCAAGATCGTGCGCGACGAGCTCACGAATCTGCTCGGCGAAGCCAACGAGTCGCTCAATCTCAAGACCAGGCCGCCAGCGGTCGTGCTCATGGCCGGCCTGCAGGGCTCGGGCAAGACGACGTCGGTGGGCAAGCTGTCGCGCTATCTCAAGCAGCGCGAGAAGAAATCCGTGCTGGTGGTGTCGGCCGACGTGTATCGGCCGGCGGCCATCGACCAGCTCGAACGCGTGGCCTCGGATGTCGGCGTGGATTTCCATCCCAGTTCGTCGAGCGACAAGCCGGTCAAGATCGCGAAATCAGCGCTCGATGCGGCGCGCAAGGGTTTTTACGACGTCCTGATCGTCGATACGGCCGGGCGCCTGGGCATCGACGAAAAGATGATGGCCGAGGTGCGCGCGCTGCACGACACGCTCGACCCGGTCGAGACGCTGTTCGTCGTCGACTCGATGACCGGCCAGGACGCGGCCAACACGGCCAAGGCCTTTGGCGATGCCCTGCCGCTGACCGGCGTGGTGCTGACCAAGGTCGATGGCGACGCCCGCGGTGGCGCGGCCCTGTCGGTGCGCCAGATTACCGGCAAACCGATCAAGTTCCTGGGTACCGGCGAGAAGCTCGACGCACTCGAACCCTTCCACCCTGATCGTATCGCTTCGCGCATCCTCGGCATGGGCGACGTGCTGTCGCTGGTCGAGGAAGCCGAGCAGAAGGTCGATCGCGACAAGGCCGAGAAACTCGCCAGGAAGCTCAAGAAGGGCAAGGGCTTCGATCTCGACGATCTGGCCGATCAGTTGCGCCAGATGCAGGAGATGGGCGGCATCGGCGCTTTGATGGAAAAGATGCCCGGCGGCGCGCAGATGCCCAAGGGCATGGCCGCGGCCGCCGACGAGACCCAGGTCAAGCGCATGCTGGCGATCGTCGACTCCATGACCAAGCAGGAGAAATCCTTTCCGGACGTGATCAAGGCCTCGCGCAAGCGCCGCATCGCGGCCGGCTCCGGCACCCAGGTCCAGGACATCAACCGCCTGCTCAAGCAGCACACGCAGATGCGCAAGATGATGAAGAAAATGAAGGGCGGCGGCATGAAGAAAATGATGCGCGCCATGCAGGGCATGGGCGGTGGCGGCCCCGGTCTGCCGCCGGGCATGGGCGGCATGGGGCGCTGACCCGGTAGTTTTCGGTTGCCGCAGGCTTCCATTTTGCGCGTATTGACGTACAATGCGCGTCCTTCAAACCGCGCGCGGACGAATCCGCCGTGCGCACACGAATTCTCAACGGCGATAAAACGGCTATGGTCAAAATCCGGCTAGCACGCTCGGGCGCGAAGAAGAAGCCCTTCTATCACATCGTGGCCACGCACAAGGCCAACGCACGCGACGGTCGCTACATCGAGCGCCTCGGTTTCTTCAACCCGGTTGCGGTCGGTGGCGAAGTCCCGCTGCGTCTGGATATCGAGCGCATCGAATACTGGAAAGGCCAGGGCGCGCAGCTTTCCGAGCGCGTGACCAATCTGGTCAAGTCCTTCAACCGTCACGGCGAAGGCGAGGCCGCGCCGCGCGTTACGCCGCCCGAGTCCAAGGCCAAGGAAGCCCAGGCGCAGACCGTTCCGGCCGGTGCGACCGGCGACGTGTCGGCCGCGGGTCCGGAAGGCGAAACGGCGTCGCAGGACGGGCAGGCTTCAAGCTAAGTCTTGACCATGGCCGGTACGGCGCCGCATCGCCCTGTCGTACTCGGCCGTGTGAATGGTCTGTTCGGCGTTCGCGGCTGGATCAAGGTTTATTCCTACACCCGCCCGGCCGAGTCGATCCTCGACTACGAGCGTTGGTGGATCGGGCCCGAGGCCGATCGGCGCGGCTACCGGCTGGTCGAGGGGCGGGTGCAGGGCAAGACGCTCGTAGCCCAGCTCGCCGATGCCGACGGTGAAGCGTTGGCCGACCGCGATGCCGCGGTCGAACTGCTCGAGCTCGATATCGCCGTCGATCGTGGTGATATGCCCGATCCCGAACCCGGCGCGTATTACTGGTTCGATCTTGTCGGCCTGAGTGTGGTCACCGTGGACGGTGTTCCGCTCGGGCGCGTGACGGCGATGATGGAAACCGGCGCCAACGATGTGCTGGTGGTCCGCGGTGAGCGCGAGCGCCTGATTCCGCTGGTCGTCGACGAATTCGTCACCGCGGTTGATCTCGATGCCGGGACGATCCGGGTCGATTGGGATCCGGAGTTCTAGCACGCGCCCTGCGAAGGGCGCGGACCCGGCCCTGCTGGGCCTCGACGCCCGCGCCGCCGTGGCCGACTCGAATCCGCGAAGCCCATGCCGCCAGCCGAGTTCCTGCCCATGCGTATCGATGCCATCACGCTGTTTCCCGAATGGCTGCTTGAGATCGAGCGCTACGGTGTGGTCGGGCGCGGGTTGCGCGAAGGTCGTCTTTCGCTGGCGGCCTGGAATCCACGCGACTACACGACCCATCCCACACGGCGCGTCGATGACCGCCCCTACGGCGGGGGGCCGGGCATGGTCATGCAGAGCGCGCCGCTGGTGGCCACGCTCGACGCGGTGGCGCACCGGCGTGGCGACGCGCGGCCGGTGCCGGTGCTGCTCATGTCGCCGCAGGGCGAACGCTTCGATCAGCGCTGGGCGGAACACCTGGCCGAAGGCTCCGGCTTTGTTCTGCTGTGCGGGCGCTATGAAGGCATCGATCAGCGGTTCATCGATCGTTACGTGGATGCGGAAATCTCGGCCGGCGACGTCGTGCTCTCGGGCGGCGAGCTGCCGGCGATGATGATCATCGACGCCGTGGCCCGGCTGGTCGACGGCGTCCTCGGTGACGCGCGTTCGGCGGCCCAGGATTCGTTCGCCGACACCATCCTCGATCATCCGCATTACACCCGGCCGCCCGGCGATGCCGGCGATTCGGTTCCGGACGTGCTGTTATCGGGCGATCATGCGAAAATCGCACGATGGCGAGAGAAGCAGGCTCTCGGCCGGACCTGGCTGCGACGTCCGGACCTGCTCGACGGTATCGAGCTGGACCCGCGCCAGCAGACGCTGTTGGCCGAGTTCATCGGCGAATATGCCGAGCGCACGCCGCGATCATGAAAAACCCCAAATAATTCCGGCCAGGGGTCCCCAAAGCCGCGTTCTTTCCGGTATAATCCGCCGACTTTGAACGCCCACCCACGGCTGACAACCTACGATTTCAGAGGCAGGCCATGAGCAACATCATCGACGAATTGGACGCCGAGCAGCAAAGCGGCAAGAACATCCCGGATTTCTCCGCCGGTGATACCGTGGTTGTCCAGGTGCGCGTGGTCGAAGGCGATCGCGAGCGCCTGCAGGCCTTCGAGGGCGTGGTGATCGCCAAGCGCAACCGTGGCCTGAACTCGGCCTTCACAGTGCGCAAGGTATCGCACGGCGAAGGGGTGGAGCGCGTGTTCCAGACCTTTTCGCCGGGTATCGCCGAGATCAAGGTGCTGCGTCGTGGCGACGTGCGCCGTGCCAAGCTGTACTTCCTGCGCCAGCGCAGCGGCAAGTCGGCGCGTATCCGCGAAAAGCTGTAGCCTCGCCCGCCGTATCCGCGGCCGGTGGAAAAAAAGGCGTCTTTCGAGACGCCTTTTTTCGTTCGATTCCGGTACAAGGATTATCCGCGCCGGAGCGGTCGAGCCACGGCTATGACGAGGTGTTGCGGTTCTTCGGCAGGATGCGCGACACGCCCACCAGGCGCTGTGACCAGTACCGACCGTCCAGCTTGATCCGGCGCACGCCGCCCCCCTGGGCCGATGGGCCGGGCACGGCGATGACGGCCACGTTCGGGTCGACCACCACGCCCACGGTCATGCGCCCGCGTCCGTCCTTGCTGTCGGTGCGGAAGAAGACGAGGTCGCCGGGTTGGGCCTGCGCCAGCGGGATCGGTTGGCCGGCATCGAGCTGATCGGCGAGACTACGCGGCAGTGCCCGCCCGTTCCGGCGGTACGCGTAGTAGGCGAGGCCGCTGTCGTCGAACTGGCTCGGGCCGGCCATGTGCCGGGCGTAGCGGTCGCCGACCTGTGCCAGCGCGACCGCGGCCACGCTGCGGCGTGCGGGCGTGGTCTGTGCAAGCGTCTGCTGGACACTTTCCGATTGCGGGCCCGCGGTGCAGGCCGACAGTGTGGCCGCACAAACCAGCGCCAGGCCGGCGCCCGCACGGGCGCGAGTGAGAGGGCATCGGTATTTCATGACCGCTCATGATGCCGCAAGCGCGGGCCAGCGGCCAGACGCGCCGTAGCGCGCCGGCGGCCCGCGCCCCGATCAGAGTGCGCGATGGGCGACCTGGCTTTCGACATGGGCTTCGCGCGGGGTTTCATCCGCGAGCAGGGCGTCGAGATACTTCTCGGCGTCGAGTGCGGCCATGCAGCCGGTCCCGGCCGAGGTCACCGCCTGACGATAGACGTGATCCATGACATCGCCGGCCGCAAAGACACCGGGCTTGCTGGTGGCCGTGGCATTGCCCTGAGTACCGCTCTGCACCTTGATGTAACCGCCTTCCATATCCAACTGGTCGACAAAGATATCGGTATTGGGCTTATGGCCGATCGCGATGAAGATGCCATCGACCGACAGTTCCTGTGTTGCGCCGGTTTTCGCGTGGCGGAAACGACCGCCGGTCACGCCCATTTCGTCGCCCAGGACTTCGTCGAGTTCGTGGTCCCAGATGATGCTCACGTTGCCGTTGGCGGCCTTGTCGAACAGCTTGTCGGCCAGGATCTTCTCGCCGCGGAACTTGTCGCGCCGGTGCACGATGGTCACGTGCGCGGCCAGATTCGACAGATACAGGGCTTCCTCGAGCGCGGTGTTGCCGCCGCCGACCACGGCCACGTTCTTGTTGCGATAGAAGAAGCCGTCGCAGGTGGCACAGGCCGAGATGCCACGACCCATGAATTGGCTCTCGGATTCGAGGCCGAGATAGCGAGCGGTCGCCCCGGTGGCGATGATCAACGCATCGCAGGTGTAAACACCCGAGTCGCCCGCCAGCCGGTACGGCGGGGCCGACAGATCGGTGGTGTGGATCTGGTCGTGGATCATGCGCGTGTCGAAGCGCTCGGCGTGCTGTTTCATGCGCGCCATCAGACCGGGGCCCTGCAGGCCCTCGACGTCGCCCGGCCAGTTGTCGACATCCGTGGTGGTCATCAACTGTCCGCCCTGCTCGATGCCGGTGATCATGACCGGTTCCAGATTGGCCCGCGCGGCGTAGATGGCGGCCGTGTAGCCGGCCGGGCCGGAGCCCAGGATGATCAGGCGGTGATGCGTGGCATCGGTGTGGCTCATGATGTCAGATCGGATGTCGGGTGAATGCCGCTAAACTGCGGCACGTATCGGGCGGATTCAAGTCGCGCGGCCCGTGTTGGGTCGCTACACTGGCGGCTCGCGACAGGAATACGAACTGGCTTTACGACCGCGCGCATCGCGTCGGTCTCATGGGAGACGCTGTGGCTGGCAAACCGTCTTTTTTCCGGCGCCTGGTCGGGGGACTCTGGCGCACGCTCGCGCTGATCTATTCGCTGATCTTCCTGTTGATTCTCATCGCGATTCCGGTGTCGATCTACCTGGTCCTGCATCACCCGGCGCCGCCGGTGCCGAGCCAGGCGGTGCTCGTGGTCGATCCGGTGGGCAACCTGGTGGAACAGGAAAGCGGGGTCGGCGGTCTGGTGCAGAGCGCCCTGTCGGATCAGGGTAAGCCCTCGGTGGTGCGGCGTCTGATCACTGCGCTCGACCGCGCCCGGCACGATGACCGGATCAAGGAAGTCCTGCTCAAGCTGGACGATCTGGGCGGTGCCGCACCCGGCCAGTTGCAGGATCTGATTGCCGCCATCGATCGCTTCAAGAAGTCGGGCAAGCCGGTGATCGCCTGGTCCGATGCGTACGACGAAACCCAGTACGAGCTGGCCAGTCATGCCGACAGGATCTACGTCGACCCGCTCGGTTACGTGCTGCTGACGGGCTACGGCGCCTATCGGACCTATTACAAGGACGCGCTCGACAAGCTCGGCGTGACCGTCAACGTGTTTCGCGTCGGCAAGTACAAATCCTACGTGGAGCCCTATACGCGCAACGACATGTCGCCGGCCGCCCGGGCCGACAACCGCAAGTGGATGGACTCGCTTTGGGGTACGTACAAAAAGACGGTGACCGCCGATCGCGGCATCACACCCGCGGATATCGATCAATACATCGCCAACTATGCCTCGAATCTCGTGGCCAACCACGGCAATGCCGCGGCGCTGGCCCGCAAGGCCGGTCTGGTGGATGCGATCAGTACGCTGCACGATTTGCATAAACCGTTGATCGCCAAGGTGGGGCGGGACCCGGCCAGCGGCAGTTTCAATCAGGTGAACCAGGACGATTACCTGGCCGATACCCACGGCCATACGAGCGCGAACGAGTCCAGGCTGGCCGTGGTCACGGTCTCCGGCGATATCGTCAATGGCCAAAGCGTGCCCGGTTCGGCGGGCGGTGAGACCATATCGCGGCTGATCGACACCGCGCGCCGCGACGACCACGTGGCCGGCCTTGTGCTGCGGGTCAATTCGCCGGGCGGTTCGGTGACCGCAGCCGAGCGGATACGGCGCTCGGTAGTGGCGTTCCGTCAGGCTGGCAAGCCGGTGGTGGTGTCCATGGCGGGCATGGCGGCCTCGGGCGGCTACTGGATTTCGATGAATGCCAACCAGATCTGGGCCGAGCCGTCTACGATCACGGGTTCGATCGGTATCTTCGCGATCGTGCCGACGTTCTCCAAGCCACTGAACAAGCTTGGCATTCATACCGACGGCGTGGGCACAACCAGGCTGGCCGGTGCGATGCGGCTGGACAAACCGTTGTCCGAGCCGGTCAAAACGATACTCCAGGCCGGCGTCGAGCGCGGCTACCACCAGTTCATCGGCCACGTGGCGCAGGCACGCGACATGTCGACCGATGCCGTCGACAAGATCGCCCAGGGGCGCGTGTGGAGCGGGGCCGGCGCCAAGCGGATCGGCCTGGTCGATAAACTGGGCGATGTCACCCAGGCGGAGGCGGCCGCGGCGAAGCTCGCCGGACTTAACCCGGCGCATTACAAGCTTCAGTCCATGCAGCCGCCGACGGACTGGCGCGCCGCCGTGCAGCAGTTGCTGAGCAGCCACATCACCGCATCGTTGCTGCCGTCGTGGCTGGCCGCGCCGGCCCATACCGATGCCGTGAATTTCCTGCGCAGCCTGAGCGACCCGCATGGCCTGTATGCGCGCTGCTTCTGCCGGATACAATCCGCCGATACACTCAATGGCGCCGCCAGGGCGCGCAATGCTTTGAAGGCACGTTAGTCTATGGGATTGCTCATCGATGGCCACTGGCACGACCAGTGGTATGACACCGATTCGAACGCCGGCCGTTTCGTTCGCGAGTCCGCCGGCTTTCGCAACTGGATCGATTCGAACGAGAACAGCGCTTTCACGCCGCAGGCCGGGCGGTATCACCTGTACGTGTCCCTGGCCTGCCCGTGGGCACACCGGGCCTTGATACTGCGCCGGCTGAAAGGCCTCGAGAAGGTGATCGGCCTATCGATCGTCGATCCCTACATGGGTGAATACGGCTGGCAGTTCTCGGATGTAGCGGGCGCCATTCCGGATCCGCTTTACGGACTCGATTACCTGCACCAGCTTTACCAGAAGGCCGCGCCCGACTATACCGGGCGCGTGACCACGCCCACGCTCTGGGATACGGTGCACGAGACCATCGTGTCGAACGAATCGGCCGATATCGTGCGCATGTTCAATTCGGCCTTCGACGCGCTGGCCGAGCACCCGGATCGCGACTACTATCCCGAAGCGCTGCGGGCCGAGATCGACGCGGTCAACGAACGGGTCTATCACGACGTCAACAACGGTGTGTACAAGGCCGGGTTCGCGACCACGCAGGCTGCGTACGAACAGGCGTTTGACGCGGTCTTCGAGACGCTGGACTGGCTCGACACGCGTCTGGGCGGACAGCGCTATCTGGTGGGCGGGCAAGTAACCGAGGCCGACTGGCGCCTGTTCGTCACGCTCGTGCGTTTCGATGCCGTCTACTACAGTCATTTCAAGTGCAACCGTCAGCGGATCGCGGACTATCCGCATCTGGCCGGCTATCTGCGCGAGTTGTACCAGGTTCCGGGCGTCGCGGACACCGTGAACATGCAGCACATCAAACAGCACTACTACCGCAGCCATCCGGGTATCAATCCGACAGGTATCGTCCCGGTGGGCCCGGCGCTGGATTTCGAGGCACCGCCCGAGCGTGGCCATCTGCCCTAGGGGCCTGGGGCCCCGGGATCACATCCGGCGGCTACGGGCCCGCGCCTGTTCCAGCATACTCTGGAGCGTCACGGGCTGGTTGGTGAATATCCAGGGGATGCCACGGCCGATTTCGCGTTCGAGCAGGCCGCGCCGGCTGACGAAGCCGCTGCCGATCAGGCGGTCGTGTCGTTGGCTGTCACGAATGTCGGTGCGTCGAATGAACAGATACGGACCGGCGATCCCGCCGCAGTCGTGCCGGCGGCTCCAGGCGCGAATCGCCCGCCAGTTGCTTTTGGCCACCGGTACGCGTGCATTGGCCGGCAGCTCCGCCACCGCGTCGAACAGGGCGGGGTCGAGCGCGAGGACGTGATAATCGTCGCCGGCCGTGAGTCCGGCAAGGTGTTCGCGCATTCGGGTTTCGGCCCGGGTCGAGCCGCGCGTCTTCAATTCGATCATCAGATGGGTCCGATCGCCATAGCGCTCGACGATCTCGGCAAGATGCGGCAGCTCGGGGGCACAAGCGCGCAGCGCGGGCCAGGTGAGTACGTCGATGCGCTCGGGACGCCCGAATACACGCGACAGATCGGCATCATGCACGACCACGGGTTCGTCGTCGGCGGTATAGCGGACATCGAACTCGATCGCACCGACGCCGGCCTGCACCGCGAGATCGAAGGCAGCGAGCGTATTTTCCTTGATGTGCACGCCGTCACGCGCCCCGCGATGGGCGACGATCATGCTGCGTTCGAGCTGCGCGCGCGCCGGACGACGGCGCGGCCAGGCCGCCAGGACGGCCTCGATCAGCCAGAGGAGGTAATGTTCGACGAAATGCTGCAACACGGTCTGTACGAACGGATCGACGCGCGATTATAACGGCTTGCCGCCGGATGCAGCGTGGCCAGGCGCGCTCGTTATGCCTATCCTCAGTGGTTGGTACATCGACAGGCGACTCATGAAACAAGCCACGCGTCTCGTTCACGCCGGGCGTCGGCCCGCCGCGCACTACGGCATGGTCAACACGCCCGTTTATCACGCATCCACGGTGTTGTTCGACAACCTGGCCGCGTTCGATGCCTCGCAGGCCGACCCGTTCGCGGGTGTGCACTATGGCCGACTGGGTACGCCCACGCAGTTCGCGTTCGAACAGGCCGTGGCCGAGCTCGAGGGGGCGCACGGCGCCGTGAGCACATGCTCCGGCCTGGCGGCGATCGCGACCGCGCTGCTTTCGGTGGTGGCGGCCGGCGATCATCTGCTCGTGGCCGATAACGTCTATGGTCCGACGCGCAAGCTTTGCGACGGCCTGCTCGCCCGGCTCGGCATCGAAACCGAGTACGTGGATCCGTTGATTTCGGCCGAAGCGCTGGCCGCATGCTTTCGCGACAACACGCGCGCGCTGTTTGTCGAAGCGCCCGGTTCGCTGACCTTCGAGATTTCGGACGTACCGGCGCTCGCGGCCGTGGCGCGCGCGCGGGGTGCCTGCGTGATTGCCGACAATACCTGGGGCACGCCGATTTATTTCGATGCCTTCGCCCACGGTATCGACCTGTCGGTGCACGCGGCGACGAAATACATCGTCGGTCACTCGGATGCCATGCTCGGCGTCGTGAATTGCCGCGATGCCGAGTATTACCGGGCGGTGCGGCATACCTCCATCGCGCTCGGCTACTGTGCCGGCCCGGACGATGTCTATCTCGGCGCGCGCGGGCTGCGCACACTCGGCCAGCGTTTGCCGGTCCACGAAGCCAACGGTCTGGCGCTGGCGAACTGGCTCGCCGAGCAGCCGGCGGTGGCCCGCGTGCTGCATCCGGCCCGGGCCGATCATCCGCAGCACCACCTCTGGCAACGCGATTTCACCGGTGCCTGCGGGCTGTTCGCGATCGAGCTGATACCGGCGGACCGTCAGCGGCTGGCCGCGCTCATCGACGGGCTGGCTTATTACGGTCTGGGGGCATCCTGGGGCGGTTACGAAAGCCTTGTGTTGCCGGTGACGCCGGCCGCCTCGCGCACGGCCACGCACTGGCAGGCGCCGGGCCCGCTGCTGCGCATCCACGCCGGGCTCGAGGACATCGCCGATCTCATCGACGATATGGCAGCGGGGCTGGCGCGTTACACCGCCGCCTGAGCGGGCGCGGCAGGCCAAGGCGGCCGGCGCGCGGCGATCACTCGGCCGTGGTGCCCAGGCGCGGCGGCACGTGGCGGTTGTCACCAGGCCAGACGCAGCCCGGCAAAGATATGGCGGTGCGTCGGCGGGTAGAAGTTGCGGAAACCGGGCCGCCTGATATCGGCCTCGGTATGAACACTCGCGCCACGCGTGACGTAATGATGGCGGTCGAACCAGGGTTTGGAATAACCGTCGTAGGGAAACGCCCTGAAGCCGGGATACGGCTTGAATGCGCTGTCGCACCATTCCCAGACCTGGCCGGTCGCATCGAGCGGTACCGTGCGCGCGGCGGCTTCCCACTCGTGCTCGGCGGGCAGGCGGGCGCCGGCATGGCGTGCGAATGCCCGCGCTTCGTACCAGCCGATGCCGTGTACCGGCGCGTCGCCGATGGGCTGGCTCCCATCGTGTCCGGCAATGCGCCAGCCGTCGTCCGCGGCGCGCCAGTGCTGGGGATGATCGATGCCCGCGGTGCAGCGCCAGCGCCACCCGTCGTCGTCCCAGAGCTCGTGGCGATCGTAGCCGCCGTCCTGCATGAAGCCCAGCCACTCGGCGTTGCTTACCGGGCGGCTGGCGATGTCGAAAGCCGCGATCTCGCGTTCGTGGACCGGTTTTTCGTTGTCGTAGGCGGCGACGCCGGGCGTGCCCAGGCGGAGTCGTTGTGCGGGCACCGGCACACGCCGGTCGCGTGCCGGTGCCGCGGTCCGCAGCGTCGCCGTGTCCAGGCCCGCTTCGAGATCGAGCTGGGCGGCGGCCAGGCGCATGGTTTCCAGGTGCTGGGCGTAGTGCTGGCGCAGAAAGGCCTGCAGATAGCCCTGTTGTAACAATTCATGGCCGGACTCGGCGGCGCGTTGCCAGTAATGGTCGTTCACGATGGTGACTTCATCGGTCCATTCGCGCATGGCGCGCGGTCCGGGCAGGCGTGCCCCCCGTGTGTGCTTGGCGCATTCCTCGGGGAAATACAGCCCGCACCAAGGCGTGGTGATCGAACGATCCCCGAATATATGCTCGGCCAACCAGTAATTCTCCGCGAAAAACACATGGCCCACGTGCCACAGCAGCGGGCTGAGGTCGGGGTGAGGCTGGCGCCGCAGCGTCGCCTCGTCGCGGCCCTCCAGCATGGCCTGCGATGCGCGCCGCAGTGCGGCCAGACGCGAGCAGGGTTGCGCAGTCATGATGCGAGTCCGTTCAGCAAGTCAGGGCCCGAGCGTAACAACGTGTTCCGGAACGACAGCTTGCCAGCCGGCATCGTCGTCGAAAGCTTCGGAGGCGATCACGCTGCCACCGTGCCATGCGCGATGGACATACAGCGATGGCGCGGCGGTGTTGAATGCGCTGCGTACGGCGACGATCTCCCGGCCGTCGGTTAAAATCATGTTGAGAAGCGCTTTCAGTTCCCCGTGCCCGTCCAGCCATTCGTGAACCCGGCGCAACGCCTGTGCCAGGCGCTCGGCCAGCGCCCCGTTCTGCTGGCGTACCAGGGCAAACAGGTATTCTGAATCGGTGTTCCCATTGATGGTCTGTTCAATGGCCGGCGCGAGTTCCGCGCGCACCCGCGCGCGCAGAGTGGCGGCGAAGTTCTGGATATAGCCGTTGTGGGCGAACAGGAGGCCGTCGCCGGCAAAGGGCTGGGTATTGGCGTGATCGGTGCCGAGGCCCGGCGTGGCGCTTCTGACGTTGCCCACCCATGCCCCCCGGCGCAGACTGCGCGCCAGTGCATCGACGTTGCCATCGGCCCAGATCGGCAACGTATGCCGGTAGACCGCGGGCTGGCCGTCATCGGCATACCAACCGACCCCCCAGCCGTCGGCATTGACGGTGGCGCTGGCCATCTCGCGTGCGTCCCACGACTGACGCGCCAGGCTATGCGGCGTGGCGTCGAGGAATTGGCGCAGCGAACAGGGCGGGCCGAGATAGGCGGCGATTCGGCACATGGCAGCGGCAACGGTGGATGGGTCGACCCATGATAACCTCGAAGCCTGCCATTACATCGCCTGTTTCATGAGTCGAGATGTTCTGTCCACGCGGCTGGTCCATCACCGCGTGGCGCCCCTGCGTCGCATGCCCGGTCTGGCCGAGGATGCCCGGGCAGGGTTGATGGAGCGGCCGCGCTGGCTGCCGCCGAAGTATTTCTACGACGCGCGCGGTTCGCAGCTGTTCGAGGCGATCTGCGACACCCCCGAGTATTACCCGACGCGCGCCGAAGCCGCGTTGCTCGCGGCCGAGTCCCGGCGCGTGATCGAGCGCATGCGGCCGGCGCATATCATCGAGCTCGGCAGTGGCAGCGCGCGCAAGACGCGATGCCTGCTCGCCGCGTGCGATGCGCTGGGCGTGCACCCGTGTTACTGGCCGTTCGAGGTCAGCACGCAGATCATGATCGACTCGGCCGAGCAGTTGATCGGGGACTATGAATGGCTGCATGTCGAGGCCATGAGCGGCGATTACACCGCCGGGCTGGCCCACCTGCCGTTACCGGCCGATGCGGCGCGGCGTCTGTTCGTGTTTCTCGGCGGAACCCTCGGCAACTTCGAGCCGGCCCAGGCGGATGCGTTCCTGGCCGAGATCGTCGCGCTGATGGGCCCGGGTGACGCGCTGCTGATCGGCCTGGATCGGGTCAAGGACGTCGCCGTGCTCGAGGCGGCGTACGACGATGCCGCCGGTTACACGGCCGCGTTCAACAAGAACGTGCTCAACGTCCTCAACCGGACGCTGGGCGGTGATATATCGCTGGATCTCTATCGGCACCAGGCCGTGTTCAACCGGCCGTTGTCGCGGATCGAGATGCGGCTGATCGCCGAACGGCCGCACCGGGTGCATCTGCAGGCGCTCGGCCGGCGCTTCGACATGGCTGCCGGGGAGTCGATTCTCACTGAAATCAGCCGCAAGTTCTCGCGCGACGACATCGCGTCCCTGCTGGCGCGTGCCGGGCTGCGCGAGGCGGAACACTTCGAGTACGGCGCGGGCGATTACTCGCTGGTGCTGGCGGTGCCCGGCGCCTGATCCGGCGCCGCCAGGCGGCCCGGCGCGGGCCTCGAGATGTCCCGGCCGGGCGGCGTGCGCGTTACGCGACGTCGAGCAATTTGAGCAGCAGTGCCGTCTGGGCATGCAGGCGGTTTTCTGCCTCGTCCCAGACCACGCTGGCGGGCCCGTCGATTACTTCGGCGCTGACTTCCTCACCGCGGTGAGCCGGCAGGCAATGCATGAACAGGGCATCATCCGCGGCCCAGCTCATGAGCGCGCGATTGACCTGATAGTTGGCGAAGTCCGCGAGGCGGGTTTCGCGATCGTCCTCATCGCCCATGCTGGCCCAGACATCCGTGACCACGAGATTGGCGCCGTCCACCGCTTCCTGGGCCTGTTCGCACACGGTTACCGCCGCGCCCGCGTCACGCAGCATGAGTGCGTCCGGACGATAGCCTTCGGGGGCCGCGATGCGCAGCGAGAAACCCATCAGGCGGGCGGCGTTGATATACGAGTGGCACATGTTGTTGCCATCGCCGATCCAGGCCACCTTCGCGCCGCGGATCGAGCCGCGATGCTCGACGTAGGTCTGCAGGTCGGCCAGCAATTGACAGGGATGCAGGCGATCGGTCAGGCCGTTGATCACCGGGGCCTTGGAATAGGCGGCGAACTGTTCCAGCACCGCATGTGAGTGGTTGCGGATCATGATGGCGTCGCACATGCCCGACAGCACGCGTGCGGTGTCCTCCACCGGTTCGCCGCGCCCGATCTGGGTATCGCCCGGCGACAGGAAGATGGCGTGGCCGCCGAGCCGTGTCATGGCCGCCTCGAACGAAACGCGGGTGCGGGTGGAGGCCTTTTCGAACACCATCGCCAGACTCTTGCCGATCAGCGGGCGGTCGGACGGCGCGCGGCGCTTGCGCTCGATGGCGCGTTCGATCAGATCTTCGATACCGGCAGTGCCCAGATCGTCCAGGCTGAGGAAATGTCGCGAACTCATGAATGAATGGGGATCGTGGATGAATGGAAAGCCAAAGCATCATGCACGCCGCGCGGGCGCGCGCGCCCTGATACTTTCGGCGGGCAGACGCGCAATCCTCCAATAAAAAGGACCCCGCCGCAATGCGACGGGGCCCCGAGTCGGGCTTGGCGCCGAGCGTGCTTAGCTGGCCGCCTCGAACTTCTTGGCGATGCCGTCCCAGTCGACGACGTTCCACCAGGCTTCCACGTACTCCGGCTTGCGGTTCTGGTACTTCAGGTAGAAGGCATGCTCCCACACGTCCAGACCCATGATCGGCTTACCGGATTCCGCAACCACGTCCATGATCGGGTTGTCCTGGTTGGGCGTCGGCACGATCTTGAGCTGATCGCCGCCGGCCGGGACCAGCCACACGAAGCCGGAACCGAACAGTCCGGTCGCCTCGCCGGTGAACTTCTCCTTGAAGTCATCGAACGAACCGAAGCTCTTGTCGATCGCCTCGGCCAGTTTGCCGGTTGGCTTGCCGCCGCCGTTGGGCGACATCGTTTCCCAGAAGATGATGTGGTTGAGATAACCACCGCCCTGGTTGCGTACGGCGGCACCGTGCTGGCCCGCGTTGGCCAGGATCGTCTCCAGATCCTGGTCCGCCAGCGGCGTGCCATCGATGGCTTTCTGGAACTTGGTCAGATAAGCATTGTGGTGCTTGTCGTGATGGATCTCCATGGTGCGCCCGTCGATGTAGGGCTCGAGCGCATCATAATCGTAGGGCAGATCGGGCAGTTCAAATGCCATGACGGTGTCCTTGTTGTCATGAATGAATCAACGTCACTCCCTTATATAAGGATTACGCCTTGTATTTCAAAGGCGGCGCGCGCCCCGGGCGCGCACACGCCGACCGTACGGGCGATCGGGCCGCAGGCCGGGTCTCGGTTGCGCCCTCGGCGCGGTACGCGGCGCGCGCCGCGGATCGGGGTCGCACGGTCTTGATCGGAAGCCGTTTACACCCCAGTTATAATGCATTCACATCTAACCCGACATCGAGGTAGGGCCAATGAGCGCGAAAGCTATGGAAGTCATCAAGCAGGAAGTCGAGGGCAACCCGATCGTGCTTTACATGAAGGGGACGCCGGACTTTCCGCAATGTGGCTTCTCGGCGCGCAGCGCCGAGGCAATCAAGGCCTGCGGCGTGCCGTTCAAGGCCGTCAACGTATTCGACGACGAACAGATCTATCGCCAGGGCGTGAAGGTGTACTCGAACTGGCCGACGATCCCGCAGCTGTTCGTCAACGGCGAACTGGTCGGCGGTTCGGATATCGTGATGGACCTGTTCCAGTCCGGCGAACTGAAGCCGATGCTGGAAAAAGCCGCGACCCAGGAATCGGCCGGCGGTTGATCCGCAGCCTTCCACGCCGCCGCCGCCGGGCTTCGACGCCCGGCGGCGGCGGCGATTCGGTGTGCACAGGGCGAGCGCTCGGTCGGGCTGATGAGCCGTTGACGCCGCTCACGACGAGGACGGTTCATGACGACGGGCGCGGATAACCCTCATATCGGCATTATTCTGATCGGCGACGAGTTGCTCTCGGGCAAGCGCCAGGACAAGCACATGCCCGCCGTCATCGAGATGCTGCACGAGCGCGGGCTCGAACTGGCCTGGGCGCGCCTGGTGGGCGACGATGCGACGCTTCTCGAGCGTACGCTGGCCGAGACCATGGGCGCCGACGATATCGTTTTCAGCTTTGGCGGCATCGGCGCCACGCCCGACGACCGTACCCGGCAGTGCGCCGCGCGTGCGGCCGGTCGCGCGCTCGAAATCAACGCGGCGGGCCGCGACATACTCGAGACAAGGTTCGGTAACGAGGCCTACCCGAACCGTATCCACATGGTCGAATGGCCAGCCGGGTCCGAAGTGATTCCGAACCCGATCAACCAGGTGCCCGGCTTCAGCCTGGGCGATCATCATTTCGTGCCCGGTTTTCCGCGCATGGCGTGGCCGATGGTGGCCTGGGTGCTGGATACGCATTACGCCCATCTGCACGATGCCGAGCGCGATGTTGAATATCTGGTCGAAGTGTTCGATACGCCCGAAAGCGCGCTGATCGATCTTATGCAGGCGGTGATGGATGCGCATCCGGCGGTTCGTGTGGCCTGTCTGCCCGCCGCCGACGGCCGGCGCCGGATCGAATTCGGCGTTCGCGGCCGGCCGGCACCGGCCGCCGCGGCGTTCGATGCCCTGGTTGCGGCATTGAATGAATCGGCTATTCCAACGGGCGCCTGTACCTCGCGCTAGGGTTTAGGTAGTCTTGCCCGGAAGCTAGATCTTTGAGCTCGCAGTAAAAACGATGAACGCGACAGGGGGTCGTCGCTGCGGGCAAAGGGGGGGACTTGGACGGTAGCCGTCGCCTGCGCCTGTTGAGCCTGTCGCGCGTTTTGCGCAGCCGGGTTACGCGCACGGCTTATTATGGGTTGGCGATCGCCGTCATCGCCATCCTCGTTGCCACCGTGGCCAACGCCTTCATACAGGAGGGCGGGGCCACGATCGGCAAGCTCTGGAACGCCCAGCTGAACAATCCGACGTTGTGGTTACTGGACGCCATGCCGTTCGTGTTCCTGCTGTGGGGCCAGTATGTCGGGCTGGTGGTATCGACCGAAGCCAGTGCCATGGTGCTCGACGAGACCGAGACCCTGCGCGGCGACAATGCGGCACTCGCGGCCGAGGCGCAGCGCTCGCAGCGCATCGATTCGCTCACCGGGCTGATTAATCGCAGCCACTTCGTCGACAGCCTTCAAGCCGGTATCGAGTCGGCCTATCTGAATGCGACACGGGTCGGCGTGATCGTGCTCGACCTGGACGGCTTCTCCGAGATCAATGAACACTACGGACAGGCAAACGGCGACCGCGTACTGATCGCGGTGGCCCGTCGTCTGGAGCGGGTGGTGCCGGAATCCGCGACACTGAGCCGGCTGAACGCCGATCGATTCGGCGTGGCGATCATGGCGCTGGCGTCGCTGTGCGAGCTCGAGCGGGTGGCCGAGCGAATCAGGGATGCCATCATCCCGCCGTGTCCGCTCGACGGCATGTCGCTGCAACTCGCGGCGAGCGCGGGCGGCGCGTACTACCCCGATAATGCCATCGACGCCTATGGTTTGATCGACGCGGCCAGCCAGACGATGTATGAAGTCAAATCGCGCGGCGGTGACTTCAGCATGGCCTGTTCGACACGCAGGGTGGACGGTGTGGCCATGCATTCGTTGTCGGCGGAACTGCGCCGCGCGATTGACGACGACGAACTGGTTCTGTATCTCCAGCCGCTGGTGGACGCTTCGACGTCCGAAGTCTATGGCGCCGAGGCGCTTGTCCGATGGCAACATCCGCGCCGCGGCCTGATCATGCCGGGCGATTTCATTCCGCGCGCCGAACGCAGCGGATTGATAAATGACCTCACGCTCTGGGTGTTGCGCCGCGCGGTCAAGTATGCCGGGGTGTTGCGCCGGGATGGTCGCGATCTGCGCATCTCGATCAACGTATCGGCACGCTCGATTCTACGGCCGGATTTCGCCGACACCCTGGAAATGTTGCTGGCGGTCCAGGGGCTGCCCGGGGCGGCGCTGACGCTCGAACTGACCGAGGATACGCTCATGGCCGACCAGGCCCGGACGCTGGAGGTCATGACGCGATTGGCGGGTGGCGGCGTACAGGTATCGATCGACGATTTCGGCACGGGCTATTCGCAGCTGTCCTATCTCAAGCGCCTGCCGGTCGCGGAGATCAAGATCGATCGCTCGTTCGTGCAGGACATGCTCGAGTCGGATACGGATCTGTCGATCGTGTCGGCCACCATCGGACTGGCGCATGCCCTGAATCTGCGGGCCGTGGGCGAGGGCGTGGAGTCGGCCGGCCAGCTCGATCGCCTGCAAGAACTGGGCTGCGACCTCACCCAGGGTTTTTACATCGGGCGGCCCATGCCCCTGGAACAGTTCCAGCAGTGGCTGAGCGACTGGGACCATAAACACGCTTGACGAGGTGCAAGGCTCGCACGCGGACCGACCCGCGATTGCTCGCGCAGCTGAAGCCGCAGCGCCTTGATGCTGCGGGTGGTTGGCGCTGATTTGCGTGCATTGGCGGACAAATGCCCCGGCTCATTCCGGCCGCTGCGTGGGCGACATCATCAACAAGATACTTGCATAGCGGCGAGCGGTGCCATGGGGCGGCGCTCGTGGCGCCGGCGTTTCGTGACGCGCGGCCGGCGGGGTCGCGCGTCGCCCCAGCGGAACCGGCGCTCAGCCGAGTTCGAACACCTGGCCGAATTGCGGCGCGACGAAGGCATCGTCGTCGACGCCGTGGCGCTGCCGCGCCGCCGCCAGGTCGTGAGCCGGTTGCTCACGGCCTTCGTCGGTGAGCTTGAACGTCGCAAAATGAATACCCATGGAGCGTCGGGCCGCGAGGTCGCGATGGGCTTGCACGGCATCGTCGGGATTCATGTGCTGGCGGCGCATCAAATCGCGCGGCTCATAGGCGCCGATCGGCAACAAGGCCAGATCGGGTATGCCCAGACGCTCGCGGATCCAGCGGAAATGCGGACCGTATCCGGTATCGCCCGCGAAATACAGGCGTCGTTCCGGGGTCTCGATCCAGAAGCCCGCCCACAGGCTGCGGTTGCGGTCGAACAGCCCCCGGCGCGACCAGTGCTGAGCCGGTACCGCGGTGATCGACAGAGCCTCGGCGGTCGGTCGCGCGCTGTGCCACCAATCCAGCGTCACGATCCGGCGGCTGCCCCGGCGGGCGAACCATGCATCGAGGCCGAGGCCGGCGACGAAAACCGGATCATCCCGACGAACCAGGGCGGCGATGGTGGCGCGGTCCAGGTGGTCGTAATGGGCATGGCTGATCAGCACCAGATCGATCGGCGGCAGATGCTGCCAGTCGATGGCCGGCGGCGTATGGCGACGCACGCCGATACCCGGTAGCGGGCCGACGCGCGCGGCATACACCGGATCGGTGATCAGGTTCAGGCCATCGATCTGGATGAGCACGCAGGCATGCCCGATCCAGGTCACACGCGGCGCATGTGAGCGCCGCGGCGGTATGTTCGGATTGTCTTTGTTCGCCGCATCGGGCGCGGCCGGCGGCCAGCCGGGGCCGCGTGGCCGCAACAGCCAGCGCCACAGGCCGAAGCGACTGGTCTGGCCGTGATCGTGCCAGGGGTTGGAGAAGCGTCGCCCGTCGAAGTTCGCGCCCGGGCGGGGCGGTCCGAACGATGCACTCAAGAGCCGCTGTCCACCGGCGTATCCATCGCGTTGCCCCAGTCCGACCACGCGCCCGGATAGCCGCGCACGCGCGTGTAGCCGAGGGCCTTGAGCACCAGATAGGCGTACGACGAACGCACGTGGGTCTGGCAGTAGGTGGTCACCTCGTTCGATGCGTCGATATCGCGATCGGCAAGCATACGACGGACCTCGGCCAGATCCCGTAGTTGCCCGTGCTCGTTCTTCAGCCGGTTCCAGTCGAGATTCACCGCGCCGGGGATGTGGCCGCCGCGGGCGCTGCGGACGTCGTCACCGACAAACTCGGCTTCGCTGCGGACATCGAGAAAACGCACGTCGGCGGCATCGAGATGCTGACGGATCCACGCCCTGTCGGCGATGGCCTGCGTGCGGCGTGCAATACGGAAGTCGCCGGCCCCGGCCGCAGGCGCGCCGGACTCGAGCGCAAACGAGGCCGCCTGCCAGGCGGCCAGGCCGCCGTCCAGAAGGCTGAATGCGTCGTGGCCGGCCACGTCGAGCGTGTAGAGCAGACGCGCGGCCTGGCCGTCGCCGGCGCGGTCGTAGGCCACGATATGCGCGTCGTGACGCAGACCGGCCGCCGACAGCGTTCGCCCCAGCGTGTGGTCGTCGGGAATCAGGCCGCCGGTGTCCCCGTCACGGGCCATGATATCGGCCATCGCGATCAACCGGGCGCCCGGGATATGCGCGCGGGCGAAATCCTCGGGCGTATCGACGGCAACAATCTGCACGTCGGCGTCGTCCATCGCCGCGTGCAGCGCCGCGGGTTTGACGAACAGGTCCAGCTTGGCGGCCATGATGCTCCGTTCTCCGGTTAGACGTTTTCCCCGGCCAGGAACAGCCAGGTCGAGACCACGGTATCGGGATTGAGCGACATGCTTTCAATCCCCTGGTCGAGCAGCCAGCGCGCCAGGTCAGGGTAGTCCGATGGGCCCTGGCCGCAGATGCCGACGTATTTGTTATTGCGTTTGCAGGCGGTGATCGCTTTTTCCAGCATGATCTTGACCGCCGGGTCGCGCTCGTCGAACAGATGCGAGATCAGGCCCGAGTCGCGATCCAGGCCGAGCGAGAGCTGGGTCATGTCGTTCGAGCCGATCGAAAAGCCGTCGAAGTATTCCAGGAACTCGTCGGCCAAGACGGCGTTGGACGGCAACTCACACATCATGATGATCTTGAGACCGTTCTCGCCGCGCTTGAAGCCGTGTGATTCGAGCAGCTCGGACACGCCCTTGGCCTCGCCCAGTGTACGCACGAACGGGATCATCATCTGGACGTTGGTCAGCCCCATGTCGCCGCGCACCCGTTTCATGGCTTCCAGCTCCAGCTCGAAGCAGGGCTTGAAGTCCTCGGCCAGATAGCGCGATGCGCCGCGCCAGCCGATCATCGGGTTTTCTTCCTCGGGCTCGTAGGCGTCGCCGCCGATGAGGTTGGCGTATTCGTTGGACTTGAAGTCCGACAGGCGCACGATCACCGGCTTGGGATGGAAGGCCGCCGCGATGGTCGAAATACCTTCGACCAGACGATCGATGTAGAAGTTGACCGGGTCTTTATAACCGGCGATATGGGCGTCGATGGTCGCCTTGAGTTCATCGGGCTGCTGATCGTACTCGAGCAGCGCACGCGGATGGATGCCGATCTGACGGTTGATGATGAATTCGAGCCGTGCGAGACCCACGCCTTCGTTCGGGATCGAGGCGAAATCGAATGCCCGCTCCGGATTGCCGACGTTCATCATGATCTTGGTGCCGATCTCGGGCATCCGGTCGAGCGAGACTTCGTCGACGTTGAAGTCGATGGCGCCTTGGTAGACATAGCCGGTATCGCCTTCGGCACAGGAGACCGTCACGTCGATGCCGTCGGCGAGTTTTTTGGTGGCGTGCCCGGTGCCGACCACGGCGGGAATGCCCAGCTCACGCGCGATGATCGCGGCGTGACAGGTGCGTCCGCCGCGGTTGGTGACGATCGCCGCGGCGCGCTTCATTACCGGCTCCCAGTCGGGGTCGGTCATGTCGGTGACCAGGATGTCGCCGTTCTCGACCTTGTTCATTTCCTTGATGGAGGCGACATTGCGCACCCGCCCGGCACCCACGCGCTGTCCGATCGAGCGGCCGGTGACCAGCACCTCGTGGCCGGCGGCATCGAGGCTGTAGCGCTCCAGCGTCGCGGCATTGCTCTTCACGGTTTCCGGGCGCGCCTGCAGGATATAGAGCTTGCCGGTCTCGCCGTCCTTGCCCCATTCGATGTCCATCGGCCGGCCGTAGTGTTGCTCGATCGTCATGGCCTGCGTGGCGAGCGCTTCGGCGTCCTCATCCGACAGCGAGAAGCGGCGCTGGTCGGCGGTGTCGACGTCGACGAACTCGGTGGTCTTGCCGTGCGTGCGGTCAGCCGTATAGACCATCTTGACCGCCTTGCCGCCCTTTACGCGGCGCAGGATCGCCGGCCGGCCGGCGGTGATGTTGTCCTTGTAGACATAGTATTCGTCCGGGTTGACCGCGCCCTGGACCACGGCTTCGCCCAGGCCCCAGGAACTGGTGATGAACACCACCTTGTCGAAACCGGACTCGGTGTCGATGGTGAACATCACGCCCGAGGCGCCGGTGTCCGAGCGCACCATGCGCTGGATGCCGGCCGACAGTGCCACCTGGCTGTGCTCGAAGCCCTTGTGCACGCGATAGGAGATGGCGCGGTCGTTGAACAGCGACGCGAATACGTCCTTGATCGCGAGCATGATGTTGTCGAGCCCGCGCACATTGAGAAAGGTTTCCTGCTGGCCGGCGAAGGACGCATCCGGCAGGTCCTCGGCGGTGGCCGAACTGCGCACCGCGACCGCCATGTCATCCTGGCCCTCGGCGAGCGTGGCGAACGCATCACGGATGGCGGCTTCGAGCGCGGGCGGGAAGGGGTGGTCGAGCACCCACTGGCGGATCTTCGAGCCGGTCTCGACCAGCGCATCGACGTCGTCCACGTCCAGCGTGTCGAGCGCCTGGTTGATGCGGTCGGCCAGACCATCGTGGGCCAGGAATTCGCGATAGGCCGAGGCCGTGGTGGCGAAGCCGTCCGGCACCGAGACGCCGGCATCCGCCAGATGGCTGATCATCTCGCCCAGGGAGGCGTTCTTGCCGCCCACAGACGCGACGTCGTTCATTCCCAGCTGGCTGAACCAGGCTACATACGAGTTATCCACGCTCGCTCTCCTCCGAAGTGAAATCCACAGACACGATGTAAAAATCTCGGCTGCCGCATTCTACACGCAGGATGAACCGGCGGGCACCGTGCCGGGCGGGGTGGCTGCGGTGCGGGCCGATGAATGCCTCTGGTGGTCGCGGGGATGGTCGGGCACGATGACAGCATGAGTACGACCGATGCCCCACTGCGTTCCATTTTCTTTTTGTCCGATCGAACCGGCATTACGGCCGAGACGCTTGGCGCCACGCTGTTGACGCAGTTCGACGAGAGTCAGTTCAAGCAGTCGACGCTGCCGTTCATCAACTCCGATGAAAAAGCGCGTACCGCACTCGAATACATCGAGCACATGGGACGCACGACCGGCCTCAAGCCCATCGTGTTCTCGACTACCGTGTCGGACAGCGTTCGTCACATACTGCGCAGCGGCGACGTGTTGTTCATGGACCTGTTCGACAGCTTCCTGCCGCCGCTCGAGGCGGAACTGGAGACGAAGTCGAGTCATCTGGAAGGGCGTGCGCACGGCATCGCCGACAAGGATGTCTACGAATCGCGCATCGAGGCCATGAACTACGCCCTGACGCACGACGACGGTGTCGGCGAGCAGGGTTACGACGACGCCCACGTAATCCTGGTCGCGCCATCGCGCTGTGGCAAGACGCCGGTGTGTATCTACCTTGCCATGCAGCACGGCATCTACGCGGCCAACTACCCCCTCGCCGAGGAAGACTTTGAAGGGCGTCGATTGCCGTCAGCGCTGGCGCCGCACAAGGACAAACTCTACGGCCTGTGCATCTCGGCGGATCGTCTGCACCAGATCCGCAGCGCGCGCCGACGCGGCAGTCGGTATGCGGATGTCGGCCAGGTCAGTTACGAATTGCGTCAGGCCGAGCAGCTGTACAAGCGCCACGGCATTCCCTATGCCGACACCACCAACAAGTCGATCGAGGAGATCGCGACGCTCATCATGGAAGACAAACACCTGCGGCGACGGTCGTTCTGATGCCCGGGTGTCGTAATTCGTCAGTTGAAATGGCCGTGGTCTGCCTTATAGTCGCGCAATGATTAAAGTAAAGCGCAACCACTGGCTCGCGGCGGCCACCCCGCGGAGCTTCACCGGCCTCATGGGGCTTTACGAGAGCAATTACCGGCGTTTCGAGCGGCTTGCTCCGGAGCTCGATCTGCCGTTCGAGCACGCCACCTCCCTGGGCGAGGACGCGACGCTGCATCTGCGTGTCATCGAGCGTTGCCGCTACACGACAACGGTTCACCTGACCTACTGGTTTGGTGATGGCGACACGGCGCGCGCCGACCCGGATCTCACGCTGCGCCTGTATCGCGACGCCCAGCTGGCCGAGGCCATCTACTGCGATGCGCGGTCGCGCTATGCCTCGCTGGCAGGTGTGCCCGACATCGACGACGCGGTACTCGACAGCCAGTGGCCGCGCAACCTGCTGCTGAACAAGTGGCTGGCCTATTGTCTGGCCCAGGGCCATAGCTTTGGCGGCGCCAATCGTCCCCGTATGGCGCCTTAGCACCGGCGGGGTGCGGCCCAGCCCTGGCACGATCGGGGCGAGACCCTATCGCTCAACGGATGGATCCGGCGCCAGCTGTAGCCCGACCCGATCGATGGTCCCGGCATCCAGGCGCCGCACGATCAGGCGCAGGGGCCCCAGTTCCACGATGTCGCCCGCCACCGGGCGGCGGCGCAGGCGCTTGCGCATGAGATGGGCCACATCGGTTCGGCGCTCGTCTTCCGAAAGCGGGATGCCGTAGACATCCGCAAGCTCGCCGCTCGATGCGCGGCCCGCCAGCGTGAAGGGGCCGAAGAACCGCCCCGGGACAAGGCCACCGTGGCCCGTATCGCCGCGGAACAGGCGCCCGAGTTCGCTGCAATGGCTCCGGGCGGCCAGCAGATAGAGTTTATCGCCCACCGCGTAGACGAAACCGCGGCGCGGAAAACGTAATCGCGAACCGCGCGTGACCGCGATTACGCGCAGGTGGTCATAGCGCGTCAACGCCTCGCCCGCGGTGTTGGCCAGAATCGAATCCGCCTCGATTCGGAACGCCATGATCTGGAACTGATCGTCACGCTCGCCGTCCAGGTCGAAGGTTTCGGCCGGCAGCGGCGCTTCGGGTACCTGCAGCTTGAGCCAGCGAGCCATGGCGCCGAGCGAGGTGCCTTGGATCAGCAGCGACACGAGGACCACGGCAAAGGTCAGGTCGAACAGGAACTGTCCGCCCTCGAGATTGATCATCAGCGGAAACAGCGACAGCACGATCGGGACCGCACCGCGCAACCCGACCCAGGCAATGAACCCCTGTTCGCGGATGGGGAAATGAAACGGCAGCAGACTCAACCATACGGCGGCCGGGCGGGCGACGAAAATCAGGAACAGGGCGATCAGGAATGCCGGCGCTGCATCGGCCCAGAGCTGGCTCGGGTTTACCAGCAGGCCGAGCACCAGAAACATGCCTGCCTGCGCCAGCCAGGCCAGGCCGTCCATGACCCGGAAGACATGCTCGGTGGCCTCGTTGCGCCGGTTGCCGACCACCACGCCGACCAGATAGATGCCGAGAAAGCCGCTGCCGCCCAGCTGATTAATGGCGGTAAAGGCCATTACACCCCCCGAGGCGATGAGCAGGGCATACAGCCCCTCGACGAGGGGCAATCGCGAAGCCAGCCACGACAACGCATAACCGAGTGCGACGCCGCCGATCGCGCCGATCCCGAATTGTCGGACCAGCTCCACGCCGACGCTGGCGATATCGAACCCCTTGCTCTGGCTGATGGCGCTCATCAGGTAGGTGACCAGGAAGATGGCCATGGGGTCGTTGGTGCCGGACTCGATCTCGAGCGTGGCGCTGACCCGCTGGTTGAGGGTGACGCCGCTGCTGCGCAGCTGCGAGAAGACCGCGGCCGCGTCCGTGCTGGCCACGATCGAGCCCAGTAGCAGCCCGTAGCGCCAGTCGACGTGGAGCACGAGCGCAATGAACGCCCCGGCCAGCGATGCGGAAACCAGGACCCCGATCGTGGCGAGCGACAGCGCCGGGCGCAGGGCGACGCGGAAGGTTTCCAGCGAAGTGCGCAGCCCGCCATCGAGCAGAATGACTGCCAGCGCGAGATTGGCGATAAAGAAAGCCAGCGGGACGCTGTCGAACTGGATATGCCCGATCCCTTCGCTGCCCGCGAGCATGCCGCAGATCAGAAAAATCAACAGCAGGGGCGGGCCGAACCGGGCCAGCGAACTCGCGAGCACGCTAAGGAAAAGAATCAGCCCGAGGAAAAACAGAATGATGTTGATATCGCTCATGCGGCAACAAGGGGGCGTTAGCAGCGACGCATTGTCGCTAAACCCTAACCGATCCCGCGTTTGCGCAGACTGATCCCGGTCGCGGCCGGGGCCGAACGTGGCCGGGCTGCACGGTTGCCAGGCTCGTATTAGAATAAGCAAAGAACCAAATAGAATATGAGGCCGTGATGACGATTTTATGCGGCGTACTGGTCGGACTGGCCCTGGGCCTGACGGGCGGCGGCGGGTCGATATTCGCGGTGCCACTGCTGATCTATGGCCTGGATGTGGCGCCTCGCGATGCGGTCGCCATATCGCTGATCGCCGTAGCGGTCACCGCCGCGTTCGGTGCCATCGAAGGCGGTCTTCGGCGCGTGCTCGAACTGCGCGCCGCGGGGATCTTCGCCGCCGCCGGCGTGGTTTTCGCGCCGGTGGGCGTATGGCTCGGCAATCGGGTACCCGCCGGCGTGACGGTCGTCGCGTTCGCTGGCCTCATGCTCGTCGTGGCGGGGCGCATGATCTTCAACGCCTATCGTGCGCCGGAACAGGCACGCGTGATTCGGGCGCGGGTCGCGCACGATGCCGCCACGGACGCGGCGACGGTCTGCCGCTACAGCGCCGATGGCCGGCTCCGGCTCACGGCACGCTGTAGCGTCGCGCTGCTGGCGTCCGGCGTTCTGGTGGGAGTGTTGTCGGGCTTTTTCGGCGTCGGCGGCGGGTTTCTGATCGTCCCGGCGCTGATGCTCGTCACCGAAATGGGCATCCACCGCGCGGTCTCGACGTCGCTGCTCGTGATTGCGCTTGTGGGCCTGTCGGGTGTGATCTCCGCGGTCGTGGCCGGGCGCCATATCCAGCCCGTGCTGACCGGCCTGTTCATACTGGGCGGCATCATGGGCATGGGGGCCGGCCGAACGCTGGCGCAATACCTGGCCGGCCGAACGCTGCAGTTCGTGTTCGCCCTGGGCATGATCGCAATCGCTGTCATGATGCTGCTGGAGCGACTCGGCATGTTGTCGTAGGCGCCAGCCGCCCGGGCCACGCCGGCTACGGGCGAAAAAAAAGCCTGCCACGGTGGTGAACCGCGGCAGGCTTGGCCTGGTCGAGTCACGGATACGCTGTCGGCGTATTTTCGTGCTCCATCTATTGGTGGAGGCGGCGGGAATCGAACCCGCGTCCGCGGATTCTCAACCCTCGGGTCTACATGCTTATTTCGTCTTTGATTGTCGGCATGAGCTACCCGACGAAAAGGGACAACTCACGCGTATCTTCGTTTACTCTTAACGGGTTGGCCCGAAGCGGGGCCTTGCCGCGAGTCTGTGAGAGTCGATACCCGGGGCCGGAAGCACAGACACTTGCCGGGCGGGCACCAGCGGGCTTTAAGCCGCTAGAGCGTAGTTGTCGTCGTTCGCAACTAGCTAATGTTGCAACCGGATTAACGAGGAAGATTGCAACCTCGGCATGCACCTCGGGTTTTGACATCCGCGTCGAAGCCATGTCGCCCCCGAAAAAGCGTCCTTATTGTAACAGCCTTCAACATGAGGCTGTGGCTTTGATTTTCAAGATCAGCCGTCAGTGCGCATGATCTGGGCCTTGCGCCGCTGCCAGTCCTGGGTTTTCTTGGTCTGGCGTTTGTCGTACTTGGCCTTGCCCTTGGCCAGCGCGATCTCCAGTTTCGCCTTGCCACGGCGCCAGTACATCGCGAGTGGGACGACGGTATAACCTTTCTGTTCGGTCGCGCCCACCAAGGTCGCCAGCTCACGCTCATGCAGCAGCAGTTTGCGTGTTCGGGTGGCGTCCGCGACCACGTGGGTCGAGGCCGATTCCAGTGGCTGTATATGGCTGCCCAACAGGAACGCCTCCCGGTCCTTGATCAGGACGTAGGCTTCCGCGATCCGGCCCTTGCCCGCGCGCAGTGATTTGACTTCCCAGCCTTCGAGAACCAGCCCGGCCTCCAGGCGGTCTTCGATGAAAAAATCGTGACGCGCGCGTCGGTTGAGCGCGATCGTGCTCGATGGCTGTTTCTTGTCCTTGCTCTTGCTCATGGACTTATTATAGCCGCCGAGGCAAGCTTTGCGGGCCATGGCGCTTACTTATCGTCCGCTACCGCAGCTCTGGTCCTCTTCCGCGCGATTCGTGATCGTCTGCACGGCGGCGATCGTGAGCCTCGGCGATTTCTGGCGCCTGCCTTATCTGTTGTCGGCCTATGGCGGTTCGGCGTTCCTGCTGGTGTACCTGCTGGCGCTGGTCCTGATGGGCATGCCGGTGTTCAGCGCGCAGGTGCTGATGGCGCGGGGCGCCCACACCGACGTGCCTGGCGTGGTGGCGCTATGGACGCGTGGTACGCCGCATTCGCGACTGTGGACGGTCGGCGCATACGCCACGCTATTGGGCGCCCTGCTGCTGCTGGCCGCCTATGCGGTGATCGCAGGCTGGTCGCTGGCCTACAGCATGCGCGCCGTGTTCGGCGGCCTGGGCGGCGGCACGATGAGCCAGGCGGCGAGCCGGTTCGTGGCGTTCGCGCGCGATGGCGAGCGCGGTCTGGGCTGGCTGTTGCTGTTCGTTCTCCTGCTGGTGGCCACCACGGCGCGCGGCCTGCCACGCGGCACGGAGCCGGTCATGCGCACGCTCGCGGCATGCATGCTCGGTTTGCTCAGCCTGTTGCTCATCGTCGTGATCTGGCACGGGCCGGCGCGTGGGGCGGCCGGGCATCTGTTCAATTTCAATCCCGGTGCGCTCGGTGTGCGGGGCGTTCTTGAGGCGTTGTACCAGGCATTCTTTTCGTTGAGTCTGGGCACGGGGGTAATTGTGGCGCTGGCCTCGCATCTGCCGGCCCGGGCGCCGGCGGTGCGCTTGTCGGCGATGGTGATCATCGCCAGCCAGATCGTGGCACTTGCGTTCGCGGTGGTGCTCGCGAGCCTGGTGCCCGGTATCGGCGATCAATTCTCGGCCGGGGTACAGCGTATATTCGAGGTGTTGCCGGCCAGCGTGCAGCCCGCCTGGACCATGGTGCTGCTGTTCGTTTTGCTGGCCATGATCAGCATGACCACCGGTATCGGTCTGTTCGAGTTGCTGGTGCAGGCGGTTTCCCATCGGGCGCGGGTGCCGCGGGTGCAGGCGTCGGTGTACACGGGGGTGGTAGTCGCCGCGCTCGGGTTGGCCGCGCAGAATGCGTTCGGCGTGCTATCGGGTTGGCGTGTGTTCGGTTACAACCTGTTCGATTGTTTCAGTCTGGTCAGCGCGCGCTGGCTGATTCCGATCACCGGGCTCATGCTCTGTGTACTGGTTGGCCGCGTGCTCGCGCGGCGTCGCCTGGTTCAGGCGTGGCGGCCACAGGGCGAGGCGACGGGACAGGACGCGGTCACGTTCGCGATCTGGCATGGCCTGCTGCGCTACCCGGCGCGCATCGCGCTGATCGCGGTCGTGGCTTATGCGCTGGGCGCCCTGCGCCTGGTCGAATCCATCTGGACTCCCTGATCCGAATGAGGCGGGACGCAATGAAGCAGATCGATGTGGTGTTTGCATTGCCGGGGCGATGCTGGCGCGAATCCGTGTGGATCCAGGCGCACGCGACGGCAGCGCAGGTCGCGAATGCCTCCGGGCTGGACGCGGTCTGTCGGGCCGAAACCGGGCAGCCACCCTCGGCTTGCGGCGTGTACGGTCGCAAAATCGGGGGGGAACAAGTGATCGCGGACGGGCAGCGTCTGGAGCTGTATCGGCCGCTGACGGCCGATCCGCGCGAGCGACGCCGGCGCCGCGCCGGAACGGATGGCGCAACGCCGACGACGGGAAGCCGCGACCGCTAGTTCGGCTTTCCGGGGAGGGCCGGGCCCTTGTGCGGTAGCGGATTCTGCGCGGTCGGCTGGTCTTGGGTCGTTACGGCCGGATTCGCGCCGGACGGGTTGTTGCCGGCGCCCGGGTTCGGCTGGGCACCCGGTGCCGGCGTGCTCTGGCTGCCAGGTGCACTCGTCATGCCGAGCGGCGTGGCCGGCCCGCTTGTGCTGCCGGACTGTTGGCCGCCCTTGAACGCCTGGGCCGTGTATTCCTCGTCGCCCTCGATATCCGACAGCTTGCCGTTGACGAAGTACAGGTCGAGCTTCGACTGGCGCACGTGCGCGTTCGGATTGCGGTAGTAGAAGACATAGTCCCAACGATCGGACTGGAACGGGGATTTGATCAGCGGCGTGCCGAGCACGTAGGCGACCTGCTTCTTGGTCATGCCTTTCTTGAGCTGGGCCACTTGCTTGGCCGTCACGATGTTGCCCTGGACGATCGGGACACGAAAGAACACCGGGAGACTGCAGGCGGAAAGCGCGAGCAGGAGCACCAGCGCAGCGATTAGTTTCATAGAAAGGAACCCTTGATTAAATCGGCCGCGGCTCGCGCTTGCCATCGCAAATTGGACTCGGTGCGTTGCCGGCCCGCAGACCGGGCGGCGAAACGCCCGGGCGAACGGGCGGCCGAGCCGAATAACGCGGCAGGGCGGCAGCCCGCGCCGGGCCGGAGCTTCGCGCGCGCCCGGGCGGCGTTATCCGTCTTTTATTGGCGCTCAGCAAACCGCTCTCCTTCTTCCTTGCCTGCCGCGGGCGGTTTCCGCCGCGCGGCCGCGTCAGATCTGATCAGAGGTTGTGCCCCCATGTCGCGAACCGCATCATACGGCACGGCTTTTTCGCCTGCCAAACGATTGCATTCGCGCCTGAGTCGATTTGGGGATCGATCGATCGTGCGTCTTGCTCCGTCCGGGCGCTCAGTCGGGTGCCGTGCCGGCCCGGGCAATCATGTCGGCCGCATGCGCGCGCGTCTGTTCGGTCAATTCGACGCCGCCCAGCATGCGCGCCAGTTCCTCGATGCGATCGTCGTCATCCAGCGCGGTGATGCGCGTGCTCGTCTGCCGGTTCTTTACCTGCTTGGCGACATGCAGGTGGTGCTGGGCCTGCGCCGCCACCTGGGGCAGGTGTGTCACGCACAGCGCCTGGCCGCTGGCGCCGAGCGCGCGCAGTTGCCGGCCGACGATCTCGGCCACGCCGCCCCCGATGCCGGTATCGACCTCGTCGAACACCAGGGTCGGCACGCGTGTGCGCGCGGCGGCGATCACTTCAATCGCGAGGCTGATGCGGGACAGTTCGCCGCCGGAGGCGACCCGGTCGAGTGGGCGGGCGCTCTGGCCGGGATTGGCCGCGATCAGGAATTCGATGTGGTCGGTCCCGCGGGTCGAGACGCGTTCGCTGGCCCCGGGGCGCACGCGAACGCTGAATTCGCCTTCGGGCATGCCCAGGGAACGAATGATGCCCGTGATGGCGCGGCCCAGCGGTTCGGCGGCGCGCAACCGCGCCTGGCTCAGGGTCCGTGCGGCGGCCGTGTAGGCTTCGAGCTGTTTCTGTTCCGCCGCCTTGAGCTGGGCCCGCTTTTCGTCGGCCCCTTCCAGTTCGGCCAGTTCGCGGCGCAGGCGTTCGGTCAGCGTGGGCAGTTCTTCCGGCGCGACATGATGCTTGCGCGCGATGTCGCGCAGCGTGCCGAGCCGGTTCTCGACTTCGGTGAAGCGCTGCGGGTCGATATCCAGGGCCTCGACATGACGGCGCAGGCTGTCGGCCGCCTCCTGGGCCTGGATCAGCGCATTGCCGACCAGTTCGGCGATGGGCCGGAATCCGGCGTCGATATCGCCAAGCTCGCACAGAAGTCGTTCCGTCGCGCCCAGGCGTTCGGTGGCGGCCCCGTCTTCGGCCTCGTAGAGCAGGGCGAGTGCCCGCTGGCCGTCACCGATCAGGCGTTCGGCGCTGGCCAGCCGCTTGTGTTCGGCTTCCAGTGCTTCGATCTCGCCGGCTTCGAGCCCCAGGGCGTCGAGTTCGTCGACTTGATAACGCAACAGATCGATGCGCGATTCGCCGCGGCCGTCGCGTTGCTCGATGCGTTCGATCGCCGCCCGCGTTGCGCGCAGCTGTCCGGCGGCCTCGGCCGCCGCGCGCAGTGCCTCGGCATGTTCGCCGTATTCGTCCAGGAGGTCGCGCTGTGCATCGCGCTTGAGCAGTGATTGATGCGCGTGCTGGCCATGAATGTCGACCAGGCATTCGCCAAGCGATTTGAGCTCGCGTACCGGCACGGGCGTGCCGTTGATCCAGCCGCGGCTGCGGCCCTCGCGGGCGACCACGCGGCGGATCACGCACTCATCATCGGCATCCAGTTCGTGGTCGGCGAGCCAGACCGCCGCGGCGGGTGCGTCGGCCAGGCTGAAGCGTGCGCTGATATCGGTTCGGTCGGCGCCTTCGCGCACGGCGGCGCCATCCGCGCGATTACCCAGAATAAGACTGAGTGCATCGATCAGGATCGATTTGCCGGCGCCGGTCTCGCCCGAGAGCACCGTCATGCCCGATCCGAATTCGACCGCCAGGCGGTCGATGATGGCGAAGTTCCGGATGGTTATTTCTGCCAGCATCGCTGTGTTCCGATTCGGCGCCGTGATACGGCACGATATGACTGTATGAAAATACAGTTCTACTGTATCAGACCCGATGCGCCTGTTGTCCTCGTCCCCAGTGGAGCTTGTTGCGCAGAATGTTGAAGTAGTCGTAACCGGGCGGGTGAATCAGGTTCAGGTCGTACGGTGCACGGGCGACGACCACGCTGTCGCCCGCGGCCAGGCCCCGGCTCAGTTGGCCGTCGCTGGTATACAGCGCGCCGCCCTCGATCGTCTGCGCGATGTGGATCTCGATTTCGTGATCGGCATCCACGATGAGTGGCCGGTCGGACAGGGTATGCGGACAGATCGGCACGAGGGCGAGCGCATTCAGGCCGGGATGCAGCACCGGGCCGCCACCGGACAGCGCGTAGGCCGTGGAGCCGGTAGGGGTGGCGATGACCATGCCGTCGGCGCGGTGGTGGCTGATGAAATCGCCGTTCATGTAGGTATCGAAATCCAGTACCCGGGCGAACGCCTGGTTGCGCACCACGCACTCGTTGATGGCGGGCATGCCGTCGGCCTCGATCTCCCGGCCGGCCGGCTTGAGCCGCGCGCTGATCATCAGGCGTGCCTCGGCGATGTAGCAACCGGCGAACACGTCGTCGAACGTCGATTTCATGTCGTCCGGCAATACATCGACCATGAAGCCCAGGCGGCCGAGATTGATGCCCAGCAGCGGTACGCCGTGCGCGGCGACCGCACGCCCGGCGTCGAGCAGCGTACCGTCGCCGCCGACCACCACCACCAGATCGCTGGCCGCGCCCAGCTCGGCGCGCGAACAGGCTTCCACGCCGTAGACCGCGGGGTCGTGCGAATCGTCGATCAATACGCGCTTGCCGCGACCG
The DNA here is from genome assembly GCF_052044135.1 of Salinisphaera sp. RV14. NCBI lineage: Bacteria > Pseudomonadati > Pseudomonadota > Gammaproteobacteria > Salinisphaerales > Salinisphaeraceae > Salinisphaera > Salinisphaera sp. RV14. Next base: position 78,823 of record NZ_JBQDYF010000007.1, on the reverse strand, counting down.
AGAAGATCGGCGGTGAGTGCGTGCAGGGTGCGCATTACGCCGACATCGTCGCGTTTCGCGCAGATGCCGACGGTGGAGAAGAGGGTGCCCATCGAGGCCGAGTCCATGGCCGGGTGATGGGCCCAAGCATTCACAGGTTCGATGACAATTTCAACGCGCATGACCTGAACGCGACGCCGGGACGGGCGCCCGGAAACATTATTCGATGTCTTGAAATACGCACGGCCAGCCCAATTCTTGGCTTCAGTCCGCGCCGCGACCGCGTCATGGGTCCGGCGAAACGCCAATCGATTACCTGCCATATTGAAAGTGGGGATTTGTAATGAGTCAGCACGACGAGCGCCAGACGCCACACGGCGAGCGGGATTCTGCCGCCGCGAACAGGCCGCAGCCGGACATCAAGCAGGTCCAGGACGGGCCCGAGGATCAGGTGGATACGGGTGAGGCGAGCGCCGACGGCATGGCCGAAACCGATGCGCTGAGCGCTGAGCTCGAGCAGGCCCGCGCCGATGCCGAGAAGTACCGCGACCAGGCCGTGCGTGCGGCCGCCGAGCTGGAAAATGTCCGCAAGCGGGCACAGCGCGACGTGGAATCCGCCCGGAAATTCGCGATCGAGAAGTTCGCCACGGAGCTGCTCGGTGTGCGTGACAGCCTGGAACTCGGCCTGAAGGCGGCCGAGGAGAACCAGGGGGATTTCGAAAAGCTCAAGGAAGGCATGGATATGACGTATCGCATGCTGGCTTCGAGCATGGAAAAGGTCGGCATCGAGCCGATCAATCCGGAAGGCGAGACCTTCAATCCAGAGTATCACGAGGCCGTCTCCACCCAGCCGAGCGACGAGTTGGCGCCGAATACGGTGGCCTCGGTGATGCAGAAGGGCTACATGCTCAACGGGCGCGTACTCAGGGCCGCAATGGTCACCGTCGCGAAACCCGCCGGCGAAGGCTAAAAAGCGGCGAGCGCCGCTTGAAAAGCAACGCGGATCGCCCCAAATCGATTGTCAAGCAACGTTTTGAGCCGCTGCCGACGCAGCGCAAATTGAAGAATCAAGAGGGACCAAGACATGGGCAAGATCATCGGTATCGACCTGGGCACCACCAACTCGTGTGTGGCGGTGCTGGAAGGTGACACGCCGAAAGTCATCGAAAACGCCGAAGGTGAGCGCACGACGCCGAGTGTCGTCGCCTTCACCGACGACAACGAGACGCTGGTCGGCCGTCCGGCCAAGCGCCAGGCGGTAACCAATCCGACCAACACGCTGTATGCCATCAAGCGTCTGATCGGTCGTACCTTCGATGATCCGACCACGCAGAAGGACATCGAGTCCGTGTCGTACCAGATCGTCAAGGCCGATAACGGTGACGCCTGGGTCCAGGTGGGCGACAAGAAAATGGCGCCGCCGGAGATCTCGGCCAAGGTGCTGCAGAAGATGAAGGCCACCGCCGAGGATTATCTGGGCGAGACGGTCACCGAAGCCGTGATCACCGTGCCGGCCTACTTCAACGACAGTCAGCGCCAGGCAACCAAGGATGCCGGTCGCATTGCCGGTCTCGACGTCAAGCGCATCATCAACGAACCGACCGCGGCCGCACTGGCCTATGGCCTGGACAAGAAGGGCGGCGACAAGAAGATCGCGGTCTACGATCTGGGCGGCGGTACCTTCGATATCTCGATCATCGAGGTCGCGGAAGTCGACGGCGAACACCAGTTCGAGGTGCACGCCACGAACGGCGACACCTTCCTCGGCGGCGAGGACTTCGACAACAAGATCATCGATCACATCGCCGACGAGTTCCAGAAGGAGCAGGGTGTTGATCTGCGCAAGGACAAGCTGGCCCTGCAGCGGCTCAAGGAAGCGGCCGAGAAGGCCAAGATCGAGTTGTCGTCGACCCAGCAGACCGAGGTCAACCTGCCGTATGTGACGGCCGACCAGTCGGGCCCGAAGCATCTCAACATGAAGATTACGCGGGCCAAGCTGGAGTCCCTGGTCGAGGATCTGGTGGCACGCACGATCGATCCGTGCCGCACCGCGCTCAAGGACGCGGGCATGAAGGCGTCGGACATCGACGACGTGATCCTGGTCGGCGGCCAGACGCGCATGCCGGCGGTGCAGGAAGCGGTCAAGAGCTTCTTCGGCCAGGACGCCCGCAAGGACGTCAACCCGGACGAAGCGGTGGCCGTGGGTGCCGCCATTCAGGGTTCGGTCCTGTCGGGCGACACCAAGGACGTGCTGCTGCTGGACGTGACCCCGCTGTCGCTCGGTATCGAGACGCTCGGCGGCAAGATGACCAAGCTGATCGAGAAGAACACCACCATTCCGACCCGCAAGTCGGAAACCTTCTCGACCGCCGAAGACAATCAGCCGGCCGTGACCGTGCACGTGCTGCAGGGTGAGCGCGAGCAGGCCAGCGCGAACAAGTCGCTGGGCCGCTTCGACCTGAGCGACATTCCGCCAGCGCCGCGCGGCACCCCGCAGATCGAAGTCACCTTCGATATCGACGCCAACGGCATCCTGAATGTCTCGGCCAAGGACAAGGCGACTGGCAAGGAGCAGTCGATCCAGATTCGCGCCTCGTCCGGCCTGTCCGACGACGAGATCGAGAAGATGGTCAAGGATGCCGAGGCGCATGCCGAGGAAGATGCCAAGTTCAACGAACTGATCACCGCGCGCAACCAGGCCGACGGCCTGATCCACGGCATCGAAAAGGCCATGCGTGATCTCGGGGACAAGGTGTCCGAGGACGAGAAGAAGCCGGTCAACGATGCGGTCGCCGAACTGCGCACCGCGCTGGAAGGCGACGACAAGGACGACATCGAGGCCAAGACCCAGAAGCTGTCGGAAGCCTCGGCGCCGATCATGGAAAAGGCCTATAGCCAGGGCGGCGAACAGGGCCAGGAAGGCGCGGCCGAGGGCCATCAGGGCCATCAGGGCCAGTCGGGTCATGCCGAGGATGACGTGGTGGATGCCGACTTCGAGGAAGTCAAGGACGACGACAAGAAGTCGGGCACGAACTCGTAAGACCTGGCGGATGTCGCCACGCGCCGGGGTAGCGGTAGTCGCTGCCCCGGCATTTTTCATTCAATGCAGGTAAAGATGGCTGATTAATCCGCGAGGTCGAAAGCGATGGACGACCGCGCGGTTCAATCAGGGATCTTGGGCAACGATCATGGCAAAACGCGACTATTACGAGGTGTTGGGCGTTTCGAGAAACGCCTCGCAGGACGAGATCAAGAAGGCCTATCGCCGTCTGGCCATGAAGAATCACCCGGACCGTAATCCCGGTGACGAACAGGCCGAAGCGCGCTTCAAGGAGGCCTCCGAGGCCTACGAGGTGTTGTCCGACGATCAGAAAAAAGCCGCCTACGACCAGTTCGGCCATGCCGGGCTCGGGGGCGCGGCCGGCGGTGGCGGCTTCGGCGGCGCCGGTGCCGGCGGCTTCGGCGACATCTTCGGCGATATCTTTTCGGATATCTTCGGCGGTGGCATGGGCGGTGGCCGCCAGCGCGCCACGCGCGGCGCGGATTTGCGCTACGACCTGGATCTCGATCTGGAAACCGCGATCGAGGGCGATACCATCGAGATCCGTATCCCCACGCTGGAGCAGTGTGAAGCCTGTGGCGGCGACGGGGCGGAGCCGGGTTCGCCGGTCGATACCTGCGATACCTGTAATGGCCATGGCCAGGTGCGTATCCAGCAGGGGTTCCTGTCGATCCAGCAGACTTGTCCGGATTGCCAGGGCTCGGGCAAGAAGGTCCGCAACCCATGCCGGAAGTGCAATGGCGACGGCCGCATCCAGTCCTCCAAGACGCTGTCGGTAAAGGTGCCGCCGGGCGTCGACAACGGTGACCGTATTCGCCTGTCGGGCGAAGGCGAGGCCGGCGAAATGGGGGGGCCGGCGGGCGATCTGTACGTGCAGATCAACGTCAAGCCGCACGAGTTCTTCGTGCGCGACGGCAACAACCTGCGCGCCAACGTGCCCGTGGACATGATCACCGCCGCGCTGGGCGGCGAAATCGACGTGCCGACGCTCAAGGGCAAGGTCAGCCTGCGCGTTCCACCCGAGACCCAGTCGGGCAAGACCTTCCGGCTGCGCGGCAAGGGGGTGCAGTCCGTGCGCACGTCCTCGCCGGGCGACCTGCTGGTCAAGGTGAGCGTGGAAACGCCGGTAAACCTCAACAACAAGCAAAAGAAGATGCTCGAGGAGTTCCGGGACTCCCTGCAGGAAAGCGGTCGCAGCCACAGTCCGGCAACCACCGGCTGGCTGGACAAGGCCAAACGTTTCTTTGGTGAGCATCTGAGCTGATCGAATCCCGGGCAGAGGAGGGATTATGAGTACGCGTGTGGCGATCAACGGGGCCGCCGGCCGCATGGGGCGCGAACTGGTCGTGGCCTGTGGCCGGCGCGCCGATCTCGAGCTGGCGGCCACTTTCGGCGCCCCCGGTAGCGATACGCTCGGCGTGGACGCGGGCCGTCTGGCCGGGATCGCGGAGACCGGCGTGGTGCTGACCGATTCCGGCACCATCGCCGACGCGGATTTCGATGTCCTGGTCGATTTCTCTCTTCCCGAACCGTCGATCGAGGCGCTGGCTGTTTGCCGCCGGAAGGGCGCGGCGATGGTGATCGGCACCACCGGCTACTCGCGTGAGCAGCAGCGCGAGATCGATGAAGCCGCCGCTGACATCGCGATCGTCCAGGCGCCGAATTACAGCGCGGGCGTCAATCTGTCGCTGGATCTCGTGCGCCGTGCGGCCGCGGCGCTGGGCGACGATGTCGACATCGAAATCATCGAAGCGCATCACCGGCACAAGGTGGATGCGCCCTCGGGTACGGCGCTCAGGCTGGGTGAAGTCGCCGCCGAGGCCACGGGGCGCAATCTCGACGACTGCGCCGTTTATGCCCGCCACGGCCATACCGGCGCGCGTGATCGCCGGACCATCGGCTTTGCCACCGTGCGCGGCGGCGATATCGTCGGCGAGCACACCGTGATGTTCGCGGGCGAGGGCGAGCGCATCGAAATCACGCACAAGGCCAGTTCGCGCCAGACCTTCGCCGGCGGGGCCATGCGGGCCGCCGCCTGGGCGGCGCGGCAGGCGCCCGGCCACTACGGTATGAACGACGTGCTCGGCCTGACGCAGGACCGGTAACGCACGACCCCGTCATCGGTTGTGGGCGCGGTTCGTGCCTGGCCAGGCGCTGTTGCCCGTATCCGGAAACACGGCGCATCGCCGCAACGCGGCACGACGACGCGCAACGAGCGCGGTGTCCGCGGTGTCGCCCTGCTACCCGGGTGAACTGCAACGCAGCGTCGCATGCAACAGCACCAGGCCCGGTTCAGCGGCTGGAAGCGAAGCCGCTAAATCGCTATACTCTCGCCGCCTTGCGGCCTGTCTCATTCCAGTACTGGAGCCCCCATTGCCCCCGAAAGCCATACTTGCGCTCGAAGACGGAAGTATTTTTCGCGGTCGCGCCATCGGTGCGCGCGGTCGAACGGTCGGTGAGGTGGTGTTCAACACTGCCATGACGGGATATCAGGAAATCCTGACCGACCCCTCCTACCGGCAGCAGATGGTCACACTGACCTATCCGCATATTGGCAATACCGGGACCAATGGCCAGGACATCGAGTCGGCCGGCGTGCAGGCAGCCGGGTTGATCATCCGCGAAGTCCCACGCGCGCCGAGCAACTGGCGCAGCGACGACAGCCTGGTCGGTTACTTGGAAGCTAACGGGATCGTGGGCATCGGCGATGTCGACACACGGCGCCTGACGCGTCTGCTGCGCGAAAAGGGGGCCCAGAACGGCGCCATCGTCGCCGGTGACGATATCGATGAGGACGAGGCCATCGCCGCCGCGCGTGGTTTCCCGGGCCTCAAGGGCGCGGACCTGGCGGCTGCTGCCGGAACGCGCGAATCGTATGTCTGGACCGAGGGCAGCTGGGTCGGCCCCAACGACAGCCATGCGCCGGCCGAACCCCGGTTCGCGGTCGCGGTCTACGATTACGGTGTCAAGTACAACATCCTGCGCCGGCTGGTCGACTGCGGCGCTCGGGTGACGGTGGTGCCGCCCAAAACGGCGGTCCGGGATGTGATCGACCTCGGCGTGGACGGCGTTCTGTTGTCCAATGGCCCGGGCGACCCGGAGCCCTGCGATTACGCCATCGCGACCTGCCGCGAGCTGATCGAGCGCAAGCTGCCGACCTTCGGTATCTGTCTCGGCCACCAGATTCTCGGGCTCGCCGTCGGCGGTCGGAGCTTGAAGATGAAGTTCGGCCATCATGGCGCGAACCATCCGGTGCTGGACGTGGCCACGGGCGAGGTGATGATCACCAGCCAGAACCACGGCTTCGCCATCGACGAGGCCAGTCTGCCGGACAATGCCCGCGTAACCCATCGCTCTCTGTTCGATCATACGCTGCAGGGCATCGAGATCACGGACGCGCCGGTATTCTCATTCCAGGGACACCCGGAAGCCAGCCCCGGCCCGCATGACGTCGGACCGCTGTTCGAGCGTTTCATGAAACTCATGGAAGGCAAAACCGTCCGCAAATGAAGAAAAGATTTCAGAGCGTGTTATTGGTTGCGCGGCTGCGGTGTCGAACGGCTTGGGGGCCGGCTTTCTGGAAGTCGTCTATCACAATGCGCTCGCAATCGAATTAGGGCGCCAGGGTTTGACCTTCGAGTCTCAACAGCCGCTTACCGTGTGGTATCGAGGCTCTGTGGTGGGTGAGTATGTCGCGGATTTTGTCATCAACAACCAGTTGATCGTCGAGATCAAGGCGTTGACGGCACTTCATCGCCAGCATGAGGCGCAGTTGATGAACTATCTCGAAGCCAGCGGTATCAGCGCCGGTCTGCTTTTGAATTTCCGAACCGCGCGGCTCGGTATCAAGCGGATGGTCGCTGGTCATAACGACAGCGCACCCGTCTGATTGATCTATCTTACATTTGCGTTAATTCGCGTTAATTTGCGGACGTTTTCATGCCCAAACGCACAGACCTAAAAAGTATCCTCGTCATCGGCGCCGGCCCGATCGTGATCGGCCAGGCCTGTGAATTCGATTATTCCGGCATGCAGGCCTGCAAGGCGCTCGCCGCCGAGGGCTTTCGCGTCATTCTGGTGAATTCCAATCCGGCCACGATCATGACCGATCCGGAAACGGCGGACGCGGTCTATATCGAGCCGATCACCTGGCAGACGGTGGCCAAGGTGATCGCCAAGGAAAAGCCGGATGCGCTGCTGCCCACGATGGGCGGCCAGACCGCGCTCAATTGTGCGCTGGATCTGTTCTATAACGGCGTGCTCGAAGCGCACGGCGTCGAGATGATCGGCGCGTCGCGCGATGCCATCGACATGGCCGAGGATCGCAACGCCTTCCGCGAGGCGATGACCGAAATCGGTCTCAAGACGCCGGCGTCGAAGACGGTCCATACCATGGCCGAGGGCGAGCAGGTGCAGGCCGGCATTGGTTTCCCGATCATCATGCGGCCTTCGTTCACGCTGGGCGGTACCGGCGGCGGCATTGCCTACAACCGCGAGGAGTTCGAGGATCTGCTCTCGCGTGGTCTGGAGTTGTCGCCCACCAACGAGGTGCTGCTCGAACAGAGTGTGCTGGGCTGGAAGGAATACGAGATGGAAGTGGTCCGCGATCACGCGGACAACTGCATCATCATCTGTGCGATCGAGAACCTGGACGCCATGGGCGTGCATACCGGCGACTCGATCACGGTCGCGCCGGCCCAGACGCTGACCGATCGCGAATACCAGGTGATGCGCGATGCCTCGCTGGCCTGTCTGCGCAAGATCGGCGTCGACACCGGCGGGTCGAACGTCCAGTTCGCGATCGACCCGGCCACCGGCGACATGATCATCATCGAGATGAACCCGCGCGTGTCGCGTTCCTCGGCGCTGGCCTCCAAGGCCACCGGTTTCCCGATCGCCAAGGTCGCGGCCAAGCTGGCGGTCGGCTACACGCTCGATGAGCTGCAGAACGAAATCACGGGCGGCGCCACGCCGGCATCGTTCGAGCCGTCGATCGATTATGTCGTCACCAAGATGCCGCGCTTTACGTTCGAGAAATTCCCGACTGCGGACGACCGCCTGACCACGCAGATGAAGTCGGTCGGCGAAGCGATGGCGATCGGCCGCAATTTCCAGGAATCGCTGCAGAAGGCGATGCGCAGTCTCGAAATCGGCTCCGACGGTTTCGAGCCCAAACTGGCCGATGTCACGACTGAAGCGGCGCAGGACACGCTGCGCAGCGAACTGTCGACACCGCGCGCCGAGCGCCTGTGGTATGTGGCGGACGCCTTCCGCGCCGGCTTCTCGATCGACGAGGTGCATCGACTGACGCATATCGACGTCTGGTTCCTCGACCAGATCGCCGAACTCATCGAGATGGAAGGCGCGCTGGCCCACTCCACCATCGGCGATCTCGACGCCGATACGCTGCGTGCCTACAAGCGCAAGGGCTTTTCCGATCTGCGCCTGGCCACGCTGCTCGGCTGTGACGAATTCGCGGTGCGCCGGGCGCGGCTGACCCACGGCATCGTGCCGGTGTACAAGCGGGTCGATTCCTGCGCCGCGGAATTTCCCACCGCCACCGCCTACCAGTACTCCTCCTACGACGAGGAATGCGAGGCCAATCCCTCGAATCGCGACAAGATCATGGTACTGGGCGGCGGACCGAACCGGATCGGCCAGGGCATCGAGTTCGATTACTGCTGTGTGCATGCCGCGCTCGCCATGCGCGAGGATGGCTACGAGACCATCATGGTCAACTGCAATCCGGAGACGGTCTCGACCGACTACGACACCTCCGACCGCCTGTATTTCGAGCCGCTGACCTTCGAGGACGTCATGTCGATCATCGACGTGGAAAAACCGAAGGGCGTGATCGTGCAGTACGGCGGCCAGACGCCGCTCAAGCTCGCGCGGCGGCTGGAAGCGGCCGGTGCGCCGATCATCGGCACCACGCCGGACTCCATCGACCTGGCCGAGGACCGCGACCGCTTCCTCAACCTGGTCAACAAGCTGGGACTCAAACAGCCGGCCAACCGCAGCGCGCGTTCCGAGGCCGAGGCCATGCGCCTGGCCGAGGAAGTCGGCTTTCCGATGGTCGTGCGGCCGTCCTATGTCCTGGGTGGCCGGGCCATGGAGATCGTCTACGAGCCCGAGGATCTGCAGCAGTACATGTCGGCCGCGGTGAAGGTCTCGCCCGACTCTCCGGTGCTGCTCGATCGTTTCCTCGAGGATGCGATCGAGCTGGACGTGGATGCGATCTGCGATGGCAGCGAGGTCTTCATCGGCGGCATCATGGAACATATCGAGCAGGCTGGCGTGCACTCCGGCGACTCGGCCTGCAGCCTGCCGCCGTACAGCCTGGGCGACGATGTGCTCGACGAGGTCCGGCGTCAGACCGCGGCCCTGGCCAAGGGGTTGTCGGTCGTCGGACTGATGAACGTGCAGTTTGCGATCCGGGCGGGCGAGGTCTATCTGCTGGAGGTCAACCCGCGGGCGTCGCGGACCGTGCCGTTCGTATCCAAGGCCACCGGTATGCCGCTGGCCAAGATCGCAGCGCGTTGCATGGTCGGGCAGACATTGGCCGATCAGAATACGGGAGCCGAACGCAAGCTGCCGCACTTCGCGGTCAAGGAGGCGGTGTTCCCGTTCACCAAGTTCCCGACCGTCGACCCGCTGCTGGGCCCGGAGATGAAGTCGACGGGCGAGGTCATGGGCGTGGGCAAAACGTTCGGCGAAGCGTTCGCCAAGTCGCAGCTCGCCAGCGGCATCGGCCTGCCCGAAGCCCCGGGCGTCGCCCTGATCACGGTACGCGATGCCGACAAGCCGCTGGCGGTCGAGATGGCGCGCGAACTGGTCGCCGCCGGTTTCACGCTCATTGCGACCCGTGGTACGGCGTCGGCGCTGACCGCGGCCGGAATCGAGTGCACGGCGGTGAACAAGGTCAAGGAGGGCCGCCCGCATATCGTCGACATGATCAAGAACGGCGAGATCCAGCTGGTGGTCAACACCACCGAGGGCAAGCGGGCGATCGAGGAGTCGCGTTCGATTCGCATGACGTCGTTGCGTTACAAGGTCTCGTACTTCACGACCATCGCCGGTGGTCAGGCCAGTGCGACCGCGCTGTCCGACGAGCGGGCGCTGGATGTGTATGCGCTGCAGGAGATCCAGGCCCGGGTCACCGCATAGGCCGGGCCGGGAATCCGCCGGGGCTGGCCGCGCAATGGCCGCGGCCAGCAAAAAAACGAGCGGATGGTATAATCAAGGCAAATTCGAACCGAAAAGCAAGAGCCATTTCACAGACTGACTCTTCGACTTCCGATGAAGTCCATTTCCGGCCCCCGAGCAAGCAGGACGGTGCCGGCATTCTGCATCTGGTGCACGAACTCGGTGTGCTGGATGTGAACTCGGCCTATGCCTACATGCTCATTGGCGAGCATCACGCCAGCACGAGCGTCGTTGCCGAAATCGACGGCGAGCTGGCGGGTTTCATCACGGCCTATATCCTCCCCGAAAAACCGGACACCGTGTTCGTCTGGCAGGTCGGCGTTGCCGAAGCCGGCCGCGGCAAGGGGCTGGCAACGCGCATGCTGTTCCAGATCCTCAAGCGCGACGCCTGCGCCGATGTGCACTATCTGGATACCACCATCGGCCCCAGCAACGAGCCGTCGCAGGCCCTGTTTCGCGGGCTGGCGCGCCGTCTGGATACCGAAGTCGCCGAAAGCGAACTGTTCTCGAGCGAGATGTTCGGCGATTTCGAGGCCGACGAGCCCCACGAGCCCGAAATTCTGTTTCGTATCGGCCCATTCGACCGCGACAGCGTCGAACGCGCGTCACACTAGACAAGACCCAGACCCAACGCCCGCATGGGCCAGGAGTTCTCAATGGAAATCATCAACCGTCTCGAATCGGAAGTGCGCGGTTACGTCCGCTCGTTCCCGAAAGTGTTTACCCACGCCAAAGCCAACAGGATGACCACCGAGGATGGCGCCGAGTACCTCGACTTCTTCTCCGGCGCCGGCGCGCTCAACTACGGCCACAACGATGAGGTCATGAAGAAGGCGCTGCTCGACTACATCGCATCCGACGGCGTGACCCACGGCCTGGACATGGCCACGGACGCCAAGCAGAAGTTCCTCGCGACGTTCGAGGACGTGATCATGAAACCGCGGGGCATGGACTACAAGATCCAGTTCCCGGGACCGACCGGCACCAACGCGGTCGAGGCCGCCCTCAAGATTGCGCGCAAGGTGAAAGGGCGCGATCGCGTGCTGTTCTTCACCAACGCCTACCACGGCATGACGCTCGGCGCACTGGCGGTCACCGGCAATGCGGCCAAGCGCGGCGGTGCCGGCGTGGACATGCCGGGCGCGATTCCGCAGCCCTACAGCGGCTATTTCGGCCAGGGCCGCGACACGGCCGAAGACCTCGAGATGTTGCTCACGAACAGCTCCTCGGGGCTGGAGAAGCCGGCGGCCATCATCCTGGAAACGGTCCAGGGCGAAGGCGGCATCAACGTGGCCGACTTCGACTGGCTGAAGAAGATCGAGCGTTTGTGCCGCGAGCACGACATGCTGCTGATCGTCGACGATATCCAGGCGGGCGTGGGGCGCACCGGGCCGTTCTTCTCGTTCGAGCCGGCGGGCATCAGCCCGGACATCATCACGGTGTCGAAGTCGTTGTCGGGTTACGGCCTGCCGCTGGCGATCACCATGATCAAGCCCGAGTACGACATCTGGGCGCCGGGCGAGCACAATGGCACCTTCCGCGGTAACAATCATGCATTCGTCACCGCATCGGCAGCGCTGGAGCACTATTGGCGCGACGACAAGCTGGAAAAATCCGTGCTGCGCATGAGCGATCGCATCAAGGAACGCCTCAATGGCATCCTGGGTGCCAACCCGGCGTTCAAGGCCGAGGTCCGCGGGCGCGGGTTCTTCATCGGCATCGATTGCGCGCAGGCCGAGTTGGCCGACGAGATCGCGGCCGAGTGCTTCAAGAACCACCTTATCTGCGAAACCGCCGGGCCGGACGATAACGTGATCAAGGTCATGCCGCCGCTGATCACCCCGGACGCCGATATCGAGGCCGGTCTGGATATTCTCGAAACCGCGATCAAGACCGTTCTCGACAAGCATGGCCTGTTGCACAGCGCGGCCTGAACCCGGGCGTTCGAATTCGTGCTATCGGCGAGGGCACTTTGCTGTAGCATGAAAGCGTTGCTGTAAACCAACAAAGGAGTCGATATGAAGATCGTCCGCACCGAGGATCTGCGTGGCACCGATCGTGAAGTGGTCAGCCCGGGTGGCTGGACCAGCGTCCGCTGGCTTCTTGCCAGCGACGGCATGGGTTTTTCGTTCCACGAAACCACCTTTCCGCCGGGCCTCGAATTCGACATGTGGTACAAGCACCACTTCGAAGCGGTGTTCTGCTACCAGGGCGAAGGCAGCATCGTGAATCGCGACACCGGCGAAGAGTTCGAGATCAAGCCGGGCACGGTCTACGCGCTTGACAATCACGACCGGCATACGCTCAAGGCCAAGACCGAGATGAAGCTCGTCTGTGCCTTCAACCCGCCGGTCACCGGGCGTGAGATTCACGACGAAGACGGCGCCTACGTGCCGCCGGACGACTGATCCGGTGCGTTCGGCGCTGCATGCGTGACAAAACCCCGGCGGCTTCCGCCGGGGTTTTTTTGGGTTCATCGCGCATTGGCGTGCGTGTTGCCGCCAAGTCGCGCCGCGGGATCAGGCCGTCAATCCACCGATCAGGGCGCCCACGAGAAGCGGAAAACCCTGGATGACGATGACCAGGAACAGGCTGATCGAGGCGAGGGCGCCGATCACCGGCAAGCCGGTCAATGCGGTGCCGGTGGCCATCAGCATCAGGCACAGGACCAGCGCCGGCAGAATCGCCGCCAACAGGCCGCGCCCGGCGTTGCCGGCAGTGCGCCCGCCGACGAATCCGGCGAGCAGTGGACCGGCCAGTGGCAGCCAGAACAACAACAGAGAAATGACCGCCATCCAGATGATGGCCATGACCAGACTGCCTTTCTGCATGCGGCTCCCTCGTGGACGCAGCGTCCGTGAATACGGACAATGGGGATAAGTATGACATCGCAAGACCGGCGCGCGACATGAACTCCTACAGCCTCGACAACTACGAACGCCCGACACTCGTGCCGCCCGAGCCCGGCACCCGGCTGCTCATGCATTCCTGCTGCGCGCCCTGTGCCGGCGAGGTGCTGGCGGCGGTCAAGGCATCGGGCATCGATGTCACGGTGTATTTCTACAATCCGAACATCCATCCCCAGGCCGAGTACGAAATGCGCAAGGCCGAGGACGCGCGCTACTGCGACGAGCTCGGCATTCCGCATATCGACGGCGACTACGATACCGACAACTGGTTCGACCGAATTCGCGGGCTCGAGGACGAGCCGGAGCGCGGGCGTCGCTGCACCGTCTGCTTCGACATGCGTTTCGAGCGCACCGCGCTGTTCGCGGCGGAGAACGGTTATCACATGATTTCGTCGACGCTGGGGATCTCGCGCTGGAAGAACATGGCGCAGATCAACGAAGCCGGCGTACGTGCGACCGCGCGCTATCCGGAGATCCGCTACTGGACGCTCAACTGGCGCAAGAAAGGCGGTGCGGCGCGCATGATCGAGATCGCCAAGCGCGAGGCGTTCTATCAGCAGGAATATTGCGGCTGCGTGTACAGCCTGCGCGATACCAACAAGCACCGGCGTGAAATGGGCCGCGAGCGGATCCAGAAGGGCGTCAAGTTCTACGGGCGCGAGGCGGTCAAGAGTCCGCTGCCGGCCGACAACGGGCGCGGCGAATATCCCTGGCTGCAATCGAAGGTGGCCTCGGACAATTAAGGCGCGGCGCGCTGTACCGCGCCAGCGGAAATTGAACCCGGCGCCGGTCATGGCCGCGGCGCGGCGGCATGGGTCGGCGGCGGTTTCGGCTTCACCGTGCCGCGAACATGCGCGGCCGATTGGGCGCGCAGCGCCCACGGAATGCGGCAACGCGACAGCGGTGTTGTTGTCACCGCCCGATGGCAGGTCGCGATCGGGCTTTCGAGCCCACCGGGCTCAGTAGGCGAATTCCTCGAATACCGGATCGACCGAGTGATTCCAGCGGCCGTTGTACAGCGCCAACAGGTGCTCGGCCGGCGTGACGCCGGTCTCGGCGATCTCCGCCAACTGTTCCAGAAACATCGATTCGTCGCGATCCAGGCTATCCAGTTGCGCGCGCCGGCGCAGGCCGTTTTGCGCGATCTTTATGGTTTCGCGTGCAATGTCGCCCAGCGTGCCGCCCCGAAACGGGGTTTTCAGGCCGTGCGTCGGCGCCTGGTCGCGCAGGTGGTTGCGTTCTTCGCGCGTGAAGTCGGCCACCAGGTTCCAGGCTTCGTCCAGCGCCACACTGTCGTAGCAAAGCCCCGCCCAGAGCGCCGGCAGGGCACACAGGCGACGCCAGGGGCCGCCATCGGCGCCGCGCATTTCCATGAAGCGTTTCAGGCGCACCTCGGGGAAGATGGTGGTCAGGTGATCGTCCCAATCGCCCATGGTCGGGCGCTCGCCCGGCAATGCCGGCAGTTTGCCGGCCAGGAAATCGCGGAACGACTGGCCGGAGGCATCGATGTAGCGCCCGTCGCGATAGACGAAATACATCGGCACGTCGAGCGCGAATTCCTTGTAGCGTTCAAAGCCCATCGCCTCGTCGAACACCCAGTCGAGCATGCCGCAGCGATCCGGATCGGTATCGGTCCAGATATGGCTGCGGTAGGAGACAAAGCCGTTGGGCCGGCCTTCCTTGAACGGGGAATTGGCGAACAGTGCGGTGGCGATGGGCTGCAGCGCGAGCCCGACGCGGAACTTCTTGATCATATCGGCTTCGGAGCCGTAGTCGATGTTCACCTGCACGGTGGCGGTGCGCAGCATCATGTCGATGCCGAGATCGCCTTTCTTGGGCATGTAAGACTTCATGATCTCGTAGCGCGCCTTGGGCATCCACGGGCAATCCGCGCGCGGCCACTTGGGCTGAAAGCCGAGCCCGATCAGGCCGACATTCATTTCCGCGGCGACTTCCTTGACCTGGCGCAGATGGATATGGATTTCGTCGCAGGTCTCGTGGATGGTATACAGCGGCGCACCCGCGAGTTCGAGCTGGCCGCCGGGTTCGAGCGTGATGTGGCACTGGTCGAGCTCGAGCGCGACAATGCGACCGTCCTCGACCATCGGCTGCCAGCCGAAACGCTGGAGTTTGTCCAGGAAAGTCGAGATGCTCTGCTCGCCGTCGAACGGCAGCGGGCGCAGCGTGTCACGATCGAATACGAACTTTTCGTGCTCGGTGCCCAGGCGCCAGCGGCTCGGCGGCTTGCAGGCATCTTCGAAATAGGCGACCAGCTGGCGCTCGTCGGTGATCGGCGCACCGCCGGACTGAGAAGGAGCGGACATGGGTTCTCCCGAGGGCGAGCGCCGCACCCTGGGGAGCGAAGCCGCCGGAATTTTGCGACATGGTAACGTTTCGGGGTTGCGCGAGGGTAGCTGCACCGCGCACGCGCCCCGATAACCGTTTTCATCGACCGGCCCGCGACGGCCGCAAAGGATTTCGTGATGGCCACGACACCCCCGCTCGCCGGCAAGCCCGAGTGCTATCTGCGACTCACGCGCCTGAACAAGCCGATCGGGATTTTCCTGGTGGTGTGGCCGATGCTCTGGGCGTTATGGCTCGCCGCGCGCGGTATGCCGAACCTCTGGGTGTTGTTCGTTTTCGTCTTCGGTGCCGTGCTCATGCGCTCGGCCGGCTGCGTGATGAACGACTATGCCGATCGCCATATTGATGGCCACGTCAAGCGCACCAAGGCGCGTCCGCTCGCCACCGGTGAAGTCGGCGAGAAGGAAGCATTGGTTCTGTTCGCGCTGCTTTGTCTGGCCGCGTTTGCGCTGGTGCTTACGTTGAACGGGCTGACCATCGCCATGGCTTTTGTCGGTTTGGCCCTGGCGGCGTTGTATCCGTTCACCAAGCGTGTCACCCACTGGCCGCAGATGTTTCTGGGCGCGGCGTTCGGCTGGGCGGTACCGATGGCATTCGCGGCCCAGAGCGGGCACGTGCCGGCCGGCGGCTGGGTTCTGTTCATCGCGACGCTCATCTGGGCGCTCATCTACGATACCTATTACGCCATGGTCGACCGGGACGACGATCTCCGGATCGGCGTGAAATCCACGGCTGTCCTCTGGGGCGAGCGCGACCGCGCCATCATCGGCGCGTTTCAGTGTCTGTTCTATGCCCTGCTGGTGGTGGTGGGCCTGATGTTCGCGCTGGGTTTTTTCTACTATCTTGGGCTGGCCGGGGCGGCGACCATGTCGGTGTACCACCAATGGATCACGCGCGCGAGGGATCGGGAATCCT
This sequence comes from Salinisphaera sp. RV14, assembly GCF_052044135.1. NCBI lineage: Bacteria > Pseudomonadati > Pseudomonadota > Gammaproteobacteria > Salinisphaerales > Salinisphaeraceae > Salinisphaera > Salinisphaera sp. RV14. Next base: position 62,389 of record NZ_JBQDYF010000007.1, on the reverse strand, counting down.
GTTTCAAGGTATTCATGCAGCATAATTTTCTGGGCGGCGTGATCTTCGTCGGCCTGGTTCTGGACCTCGCGCTGTTGTAGAACAGGCCGGGGCTCCGGGTCGATAGCCGCTGCCCGGGATCGGCGATGGCCGGTCACGTCGAACGCCGGGGCACGGGTCGTCAGGTCGGCGACCCCGGCCCGGCGCCGTTCATTCAGTAAAAAGCTTGACTCATGACCAATCAGGAACTGATCGCCCGCGATCTCAACGTACTGTGGCATCCCTGCACACAGATGAAGGACACGCAAAAACTGCCGCCGATTCCGATGCGGCGCGGCGAGGGCGTGTGGCTGGAGGATTTCGACGGCAATCGCTATATCGATGCGGTCAGTTCCTGGTGGGTGAACATATTCGGTCACGCCAATCCGGCGATCAACGACCGGATCAAGACCCAGCTGGATACCCTCGAGCACGTCATGCTGGCCGGGTTCACCCACGAGCCGGCGGTCGAACTCGCCGAGCGCCTGGTGGACATCTCGCCGGAGGGATTGAACAAGGTGTTCTATGCCGACAATGGCTCGGCGGCAGTGGAAGTCGCGCTCAAGATGAGCTTTCACTACTGGCTCAATACCGGCCACGGCGAAAAGACGCGCTTCATCAATCTCGGCAACAGCTACCACGGCGAAACGCTGGGCGCGCTGGCGGTCGGCGATGTCGCTTTGTACAAGAAGACCTACGAGCCGCTGTTGCTCAAGCCGCTGACCGCGCCGTCGCCGGATTGTTTCCATCGTGAGGCGGGCGTGTCCTGGGAAGAGCACAGCCGGCAGATGTTCGTCCACATGGAGGCCTTGCTCGCCAAGCACGCGCACGAGACCTGTGCCGTGATCGTCGAGCCGCTGCTGCAATGTGCCGGGCACATGCGGATGTATCATCCGGTCTATCTGGAGCTGCTGCGCGAGGCCTGCGACCGCTACAACGTGCATCTGATCGCCGACGAGATCGCCACCGGTTTCGGTCGCACCGGCACGCTGTTCGCCTGCGAACAGGCGGGGGCGCACGGCATCACGCCCGATTTCATGTGTCTGTCCAAGGGGATCACGGCGGGCTACCTGCCGATGTCCGTGGCATTGACCACCGATGACGTCTACGCCGCGTTCTACGACGAATACGAAAACCTCACCGCCTTCCTGCATTCGCATTCCTACACCGGCAATCCGCTGGCCTGTGCCGCGGCGCTCGCCACGCTCGACGAATTTGCGGCGCGGGACCAGATCAACGCCAATCGTGTGCTCGCCGAGCGCATGGCCCGTGCGACTGCGCCGCTGGCCGATCATCCGCATGTGGCCGAAGTGCGCCAGACCGGCATGGTGCTGGCCATCGAGATGGTCAAGGACAAGGCCAGTCGCACGCCGTTCGACTGGCGCGAACGACGCGGCCTGTCGGTCTACCGGCACGGACTGACCCGTCAGTCGTTGCTGCGGCCGCTGGGTGACACGATCTATTTCATGCCGCCTTACGTCATCACGCCGGAGCAGATCGATCACCTGGCGGAAGTGGCCGCCGAGGGTATCGATCAAGCTGTCTCGACTTGAATCACGCACGCTGCTAGCCTGTGCGATTGGCGTAATGGCACAGCCTTACGTCCCCAGTTGAGTCGCGAAGCGGTCGCCGTCTCGGGCGACCGTTTTGTTTTCCATGCTATGAATCATGCCGAGGTGGTTTCATGGACCGTACGCCACTGACCGAAAGCGGCGCGCAGGCGCTGCGCCAGGAACTTGAACGCCTGAAGAAGAAAGAGCGTCCGCGCATCGTCGCCGCGATCGAGGAAGCGCGCGCGCACGGCGATCTCAAGGAGAACGCGGAATACCACGCCGCGAAGGAAGAGCAGAGCTTCAACGAGGGCCGGATCGCCGAGGTCGAGGCCAAGCTGGCCTCGGCCCAGATCGTCGACGTGGCCAAGGCCGGCGCCCAGGCCAACGGGCGCATCATCTTCGGCGCCACCGTGGATCTGGCGGATGAGGATTCCGGCGACGAGTTGACGTACCAGATCGTGGGCGAGGACGAGGCCGATATCAAGAAGGGCCTGCTGTCGTTTGCGTCGCCGATCGCACGCGCGCTGATCGGCAAGAGCGAGGGCGACGTCGTGGATGTCGACGTGCCCGGTGGCAAGCGAACGCTCGAGGTGGTCGAGGTGCGCTATCGCTGAGTAAGCCCGAGTGCGGCGGCCTCAGCCGTCGCTTTTTTCCGGATTGGGCCGATACAGCGTCGCGGTCCGGCCGATCTGCTGCACGCAGGCGGCATCGAGTGCGGCGCAGGCTTGTTCGACTTCGGTGTTGAACGAGGCCTTGTCGTCGGCCACGAGCTTGACCTTGACCAGCTCGTGATCGGTCAGGGCCCGATCCATTTCCGCAAGCACGCCCTCGCTCAGGCCGGCTGCCCCCGATTGCACGATCGGTTTGAGGTGGTGGGCCTGTTTCTTCAGCGCCAGGCGGGTCGATTTATCCAGGGCGACGGGCATGGTGTCCAGTGTTCATCAGCAAACCAATAGTATACGGCCATGAGCAAGCGGAGTGACACCAAGCGCTGGTTGGCGGCGCATCGCGCCGACCCCTACGTCAAGGCCGCGCAGTCCGACCATTACCGGTCGCGGGCGGCCTACAAGCTGGCCGAGATCGACGACAAGGACCGATTGCTCGTGCGCGCGCGTTGCGTGGTCGATCTTGGCGCCGCACCGGGCGGTTGGAGTCAGTACGTGCGCCGCCGGAAACCGGAGGCCCGGGTCATCGCGCTCGATCGCCTGCCCATGGACGGCATCGACGGGGTGCGTTTCCTGCAGGTGGATTTCGCCGAGCAGGCGGGGCTCGATGCGCTCATGGCCGAGCTCGATGGCGCGGGCGTGGATCTTGTACTTTCCGATATGGCCCCCAATCTGACAGGTGTGAAGGCAGCAGATCAGGCCGGCGTGATGCAGCTGGCCGAGTTGTCCCTGGCGCTGTGCGACGACGTGCTGCGGCCTGGCGGGGCACTGCTGATCAAGGTTTTTCAGGGCGAGGGCTTCGATGAGCTTCTGGCCGACACGCGAAAGCGCTTTGCCCGGGTCATGACGCGCAAGCCCAAGGCCTCGCGCGATGCGAGCCGCGAAATGTACCTGCTGGGCACCGGCTGGCGAGACGGCTGACGCCGCTTTTCGCTTGCATCGCCTGGTGGGTGGTTTGAGTACATGATGGTTTACACTGTCGGCAGATAGCCGACCGAATAACCAAATACGATCGCCGGCGTCGGTGATCGAGGACGACGATCTTGAACGAACTTGCGAAGAATCTGCTGCTCTGGGTGGTGATCGCGCTCGTGTTGATGAGCGTGTTTTCCAGCTTCGCGCCGTCGGGCTCGACGGGCTCGAGCATGGCGTATTCCGACTTTCTGACGAAGGTCAAGAACGACAATGTATCCCAGGTACACATTGAGGATCACAACATCTCGGGGCAGTTGAGTTCCGGGCAGAAGTTTCATACCTACAGCCCGGAAACCGATAACAAGGCCATGATCGGCACGCTGCTCGATCACAATGTCGAGATCACCGGCGAGCCGCCGAATCAGGGGTCGTTTCTCAAGCAGATACTGATCTCCTGGTTCCCGTTCCTGCTGTTGATCGGTGTCTGGATCTACTTCATGCGCCAGATGCAGGGCGGCGGCAAGGGCGGTGGCGCGATGTCGTTCGGCAAGTCCAAGGCCAAGATGATGGCCGCCGACCAGATCAAGCTGACGTTCGCGGATGTGGCCGGCGTCGAGGAAGCCAAGTCCGAAGTCCAGGAGTTGGTCGAGTTCCTGTCCGACCCATCCAAGTTCCAGCGCGTGGGCGGCAAGATTCCGCGTGGCGTGCTCATGGTGGGGTCGCCGGGTACCGGCAAGACGCTGCTCGCGAAGGCGATCGCCGGCGAGGCCGGGGTGCCGTTCTTCTCGATCTCGGGCTCCGACTTCGTCGAAATGTTCGTCGGCGTGGGTGCATCGCGTGTCCGCGACATGTTCGAGCAGGCCAAGAAACAGGCGCCCTGCATCATCTTCATCGACGAGATCGATGCGGTCGGCCGTCAGCGCGGCGCCGGTCTCGGCGGCGGGCATGACGAGCGCGAGCAGACGCTGAACCAGTTGCTGGTCGAGATGGACGGCTTCGAGGGCAGTGAGGGCGTGATCGTGATCGCCGCCACCAACCGCCCGGACGTGCTCGATCCGGCGCTCCTGCGCCCGGGCCGCTTCGACCGCCAGGTCGTGGTGCCGCTGCCGGACGTGCGCGGTCGCGAGCAGATCCTGAAAGTGCACATGAAGAATGTGCCGGTGCATGAAAACGTCAAGCCGAGCATCCTGGCGCGCGGTTGCCCGGGCTTTTCCGGCGCGGACCTGGCCAACCTCGTCAACGAGGCGGCGCTGTTCGCCGCGCGTGCCAACAAGAATGAGGTCACGCAGGACGACTTCGAGCGTGCCAAGGACAAGATCATGATGGGCGCCGAGCGCAAGTCCATGATCATGAACGAGGACGATAAGCGCATGACGGCCTATCACGAGGCCGGCCATGCGATCATCGGCTTGTCGGTGCCGCAGCATGACCCGGTGCACAAGGTCACCATCGTGCCGCGCGGGCGTGCCCTGGGCGTGACCATGTTCCTGCCCGAGGAAGACCGTTACAGCTACTCGAAGCAGCGGCTCAACAGCCAGATCTGTTCGCTGTACGGTGGTCGTCTGGCCGAAGAGATCATCTATGGCAAGGACATGGTGACGACCGGGGCCTCCAACGACATCGAGCGCGTGACCGAGATCGCCCGCAACATGGTCACCAAGTGGGGGTTGTCCGAGCGCATGGGGCCGATTACCTACAACACGGAGGACAGCGAGCCCTTCCTCGGCAAGGCCGCGGCCCAGGGCGGCGGTATCTCCGACGAGACAGTGCATGCCATCGACGAAGAGATTCGTTCGATCATCGACAGTTGCTACGAGCGTTCGCGGCAGATCCTCGAAGACAACATGGACAAGCTGCACCTCATGGCTGATGCGCTCATGAAATACGAGACCATCGACCGCAAGCAGATCGACGAGATCATGCAAGGCCACGAGCCCGGCCCGCCGGAAAGCTGGACCGATTCCGATCCGTCGGGGCCGGGCAACGGTGGCTCCGGTGCGAGTGTCGGCCACGGCGAGAGCGCCGGCGAGTCGGATACCGGCAAGCGGGGCGGCGACAGCGTGCCCAGCCCGGCGCATAACCGGCAGTCGTAGCCGATCGATCGAGCCGGCGGTTCCGGGTCCGGGGCCGCCGGTTTTTTTATGGGTCGCGTATGAATACAAACGGCAACCAGACGCCGGCCGCTGTACTCGCTGGCGCGAATCGCAACGTGTCACTGGCCGAGCCCGCCGTGATGGGCGTGCTCAACGTCACGCCCGATTCGTTTTCCGATGGCGGGCGTTATGTCACCGTGGAATCCGCGGTCCGGCACGCGCTCGCGATGATCGGGGAGGGCGCGGCCATCATCGATATCGGCGGCGAATCGACCCGCCCCGGCGCCGCGCCGGTATCGCCGGCGGCCGAATGCGATCGCGTGCTGCCGGTGGTCGAGGCGCTCCGCGCGGAAAGCGACGTCTTTATCTCCATGGACACGAGCAGTCCCGAGGTGATTCGGGCCGCGTGCGCGGCGGGGGCCGACATGATCAACGACATCCGTGGCCTGACGCGCCCCGGCGCGCTTGAGGCCGCGGCCGCGGCCGATGCGGCGGTCTGTGTCATGCACATGCAGGGCGAGCCGGAGAGCATGCAGTCCGCGCCGGCTTATACCGACGTCGTGGCTGAAGTGCGCGGTTTCCTGCAGGAGCGCGTCGCCGCCTGTCGTACGGCCGGCCTCGCCCCCGCGCGCATCGTGGTCGACCCGGGCTTCGGCTTCGGCAAGACGCTGGCGCACAACCTGGCGCTCCTGCGCGCCATCGGCGAGCTTCATGTCGCCGGTCGGCCGGTGTTGATGGGCGTGTCGCGCAAATCGATGTTCGCGCAGCTGCTCGAGTGTGACGACATGCCGGCGCGCATCAATGCCAGCCTCGGCGCGGCGTTCTGGGCCACGCTTCAAGGCGTGGGTATCATACGCTGTCACGATGTCCGCCAGACGGCGCAGATGGTGTGTCTCGCTCGCCACTTGAAGCCGGCCTAGCGCGGCGTCGGGCGGCCGCAGCAAGCAACCGGGGAGAACCGAGGTGGGTCGGAAATACTTTGGAACCGATGGAATCCGGGGCGAGGTCGGGCAAGCGCCGATGACGCCGGATTTCGCGTTGCGACTGGGCTGGGCTGCCGGGCGCGTGCTGCTGCGGCGCCTGAACGAGCGCGGCAGCGATGCCGTGCGCGGCGCGCGCCCGTGCGTGGTCATCGGTAAGGACACGCGGCTGTCCGGTTATATGTTCGAATCGGCGCTCGAGGCCGGTTTCGCCTCCGCCGGCGTCGACGTGTTGCTGGTCGGCCCGCTGGCGACGCCCGGCATCGCCTATCTGGCGCGGACGTTTCGCGCGCTGGCTGGCGTGGTGATCAGCGCGTCACACAACCCCTTCGCCGACAACGGCGTGAAGTTTTTCTCGCACCATGGCCAGAAGCTGGACGACGCGCTCGAGCTCGAAATCGAAGCCGAGCTCGAGCAGCCGCTGGCCTGCGTCGCCTCGGGCCATCTGGGCCGCGCGCGACGGGTGGAAAGCGCCTCGGGCCGCTATATCGAGTTCTGCAAATCCACCGCGCGCCTGGCCAATGGCGGCCTGCGCGGCCTGGCGCTCGTGGTCGACTGCGCCAATGGGGCGGCCTACCAGACGGCGCCGGAGGTGTTTCGCGAGCTGGGCGCCACCGTGCATGCGATCGGCAATAACCCGGATGGTCTGAACATCAATCAGGACTGCGGATCCACCCATCCCGATCATATCGTGGAGGCCGTGCAGCGGCTCGGCGCCGATGCCGGTGTCGCCCTCGACGGCGATGGCGACCGCTGCATCATGGTCGACGAGAAGGGCGCCGTCGTCGACGGAGATCAGTTGCTCTACGTGATTGCCGAAGATCGCCAGCGGGCCGGAGAGTTGCGCGGTCCGGTCGTGGGCACGCTCATGAGCAACCTCGGTCTGGCGCTGGCCCTCGAGGCGCGCGGTATCGAGTTCGAGCGCGCCCGCGTCGGCGATCGCTATGTCTTCGAGCGGCTGCTGGCGCGCGGCGGCACGGTGGGCGGGGAGTCCTCCGGCCATTTGATCTGCCTGGATCGATCGACCACCGGGGACGGCACCGTGTCGGCGCTGCAGGTGCTGGCCGCCATGTGTGATCGAAACCAGCCCCTGTCGCAGCTGGTCGCCCCACTGGAGAAGTGTCCGCAGACGCTGATTAATGTGCGTGTCGGGCGCGGTACGGCCGACGCGCTGATGGCCGACGCGTGCGTGATGCGGGCGGTGAGCGACGTCGAGGCTGCACTTGGCGGCGACGGGCGCGTATTATTACGGCCCTCGGGCACCGAGCCGCTGCTGCGGGTGATGGTCGAGGGGCGGGACGGCGAAGCGGTCGCGCGCCATGCCAGGAGCCTGGCCGATGTGGTCGATCAGCGGGCCGCGGTCTGAGGCGGACACACCATTCATCACGCAAGAGGGAATCCATGACACGTCGCAAATTCGTCGCCGGTAATTGGAAGATGAACGGCAGCGCGGCGCAGGTTGACGCCTTTGGCCGTGCCCTGGTCGAGGCTGCGCCGTCGCTCGATTGCCATCTCGCCGTGTGCGTGCCCTTCGTCTACGTGGAACGCCTCGCGCGGACACTCGAGCCGAGCCATGTGGCGGCCGGTGCGCAGGACCTGTCCAGCGAGCTCGAGCCCGGCGCCTTCACCGGCGAAATCCACGGCGCGATGCTGGCCGACTGCGGCGCGCGTTATGTCGTGGTCGGCCACTCCGAGCGACGCGAACTGTTTGGCGAGAGCGACGACGTCGTGGTGGCCAAGGCCGAAGCCGCGGTCGCCGCGGGCCTGACCCCGATCGTGTGTGTGGGCGAATCGCTCGAGCAGCGCGAGGCCGATGCCACGGAAAGCGTGCTCGCGCGCCAGATCGACGCGCTGACCGGGCGCTGCCAGCGCCGCACCCTGGAAGCCATGGTGCTGGCCTACGAACCGATCTGGGCCATCGGCACCGGGCGTTCGGCCTCGCCGGAACAGGCGCAGTCCGTTCATGCGTTTTTACGGTCCCAAATCGCGAACTGGGATGCTACAATAGCCGACTCGCTGCCGATCCTTTACGGCGGCAGCGTAAAACCGGATAATGCGGCGGCGCTTTTCGCGGGCGCAGACGTCGACGGGGCACTCGTCGGCGGGGCGTCGCTCAAAGCGGACTCATTCGTCGACATCGCGCGCGCTATGGTCTAGTGCGCCGAGCGGACTGATTGCATGGTTTATACGATTCTGGTGATCGCGCAGGTTGTGATCGCGCTTGCGCTGATTGCGCTGATTCTGTTGCAGCACGGCAAGGGCGCTGATGCTGGCGCCGCGTTCGGCAGCGGCGCCTCGGGCACCGTGTTCGGTGCCAAGGGTTCGGCCAACTTCATGAGTCGTGCCACCGCGGGTCTGGCCACGCTGTTCATGCTGGCCAGCCTGACCCTGGCCTATCTCGTGAACGGGGCCAGTACCGCGGGCGGCGGTGGCAGCGTGACCGATCAGCTGACGCAGGGCTCGGGCAGCAAGCCAGCCGTGGCCCAGCAGCAGACAGGCAACAAGGCCGGCGGCGGTCAGGCGAACAAGGTCCAGGGCGGTTCGTCCGGATCCGGTTCGGGTAGTGAGGCCGCAGGTGCGAGCAAGAGCAAGAGTAAAGGGCCCAAGATTCCCGATTAGCCCGCGGGACGATTTTGCCGACGTGGTGGAATTGGTAGACACGCTGTCTTGAGGGGGCAGTAGCGAGAGCTGTGCCGGTTCGAGTCCGGCCGTCGGCACCACACCAAGCCGTGTCCTGTTTCAGGGCGCGGCTTTTTTGGTTCATCGCGGCGGATTCATACAGATGGCGGTTCGTTTGGCGCGCCGGTTCGTTGGCACTTGACGTTCTTGAGTCCGCAAAGGGCGCAAATGACGGACTGAGTTCGTGGCCGTCGTGGTCTCGGGGTGTGCAGGGCTACTCTCTTCGTTCCTTAAGGCATTTGTCCGCAGATCAACACCGATTCACGCAGATGGCGGTGGGTCGTTTGCGGCGCTGGTGCGAACGTGGCGCGAACAACTGTATGCGCTTTGTTCACAAGCGAATCATTCGGGTTACGCGCTTCGTTCGACGCCGTCGCCGGTTAGCGCGTCGAATCCGCTAGGTCGCGAAAGTACAACCGCATCGGCGTGAATCGGTGTTGATCTGCGGACATGTTCTTCGGCGAACGAAGCCCGAAAGCATGAAGGTGCCCGGCGCGAAGTCGTGCGCAATCGCGACAGGCCCGAGCGATGCTCCCCGGAAATCGTGGTGGAGAGCGGCGCATAAAACACGACGGGCGTTGCAGTTCCGGGGTATCTGGGCGTTCCGATCGCCCGTCATGCCGGGCTTCGCGATGCCTTTGCAATAAACTCGCAACAAAAGGCTTGCGTCTGTCGGCGTCTATGCTAATCTGCGCCTCGCGTTGACCGATTGGACGGCCAGTCGGGCGGCTTTCAAAGCCTTTCGGAGAAACTTTCCGGCTTGCTTTGCAGTCCGCAACTTGTTATAGTTTCGCGCTCATCGGGTGCGGGGTGGAGCAGTCTGGCAGCTCGTCGGGCTCATAACCCGAAGGTCGCAGGTTCGAATCCTGCCCCCGCTACCACAACTGGTTATCGAAAAGCCCCCGATGCGGGGCTTTTTTGTTGGCGACTCATAATCGCCGAGTCTCAAGATTATGCCGCACCGCCTGCACAAGCTGCTCGAACCTGTCGTGACCGATATGGGCTACGAGTTGTGGCACCTGGAGTCGGTGGGCGCTGGCGCGAACGCGGTGGTGCGGCTGTATATCGATTCGCCCGACGGAATCGGCATTGAAGATTGCGAAGCGGTCAGCCATGAGGTGAGCGCGGCGCTGGACGTGGCCGACGGCGAGGGTGGCGCGAGTTACCAGCTCGAAGTGTCGTCGCCGGGTCTGGACCGGCCGCTCGCCAGCGCGGCGCATTTTCAACGCTTTGTCGGCGAGCGCGCGCGTGTGCAGATGTTTGCGCCGGTGTCGGGTCAGCGGAAGTTCAAGGGTCGAATTCACGCCGTGAAGGGTGAGGTGGTTGAGTTGGCGTGTGATGACGCCACATACGACCTGCCTTTGGGCGATATGGCCAAAGCGCGACTGGAGCCGGTATTCGACAACGACGAGTGAGGCGACGGATCGGGTCTGCAACGGTCCTTCCGGGCCGGCGTAAGCGAAACACTCAGGTGGTGTGATGAATAAAAATGTCCTTTTAGTCGCCGAAGCGGTATCGAACGAGAAAGGCGTCGATCGCGAGATCATCTTCGAGGCGATCGAGGCCGCGCTGGCGTCGGCGACCCGCAAGAAGCATGGCGGGGAGATCGCGGTGCGTGTCGAAGTCGACCGCAAGACCGGCGATTACAAGACGTTTCGTCGCTGGCAGGTGATCGATCCCGGTGCCGAGGGCGAGGACGGCGAGCCGGTGTTCATTGAAGCCCCGGATCGCGAGATCTCACTCGAGACCGCGCGCGAAACGCATCCCGAAGTCGAGGTCGGCGATTTCATCGAGCAACCGATGGAATCGGTCGAGTTCGGCCGTATCGCGGCGCAGGCGGCCAAGCAGGTTATCGTACAGAAAGTGCGCGAGGCCGAGCGGGCCCAGATCGTGGACGCCTACAGGCACCGTGTCGGCGAGTTGATCACGGGGCTGGTCAAGCGCATGGAGCGCGGCGCCGTCATTCTCGACCTGGGCGGTAACGCCGAGGCGATCATTCCGCGTGATCAGATGATTCCGCGCGAGCCGATGCGCCCGGGCGACCGGGTCCGCGGTTATCTGTATGATGTCCGTCCTGAACAGCGTGGGCCGCAGCTGTTCGTGTCCCGCAGCAAGCCGGAGTTTCTCATCGAGTTGTTCAAGCTCGAGGTGCCGGAAGTCGGTCAGGGCCTGATCGAGCTGCGCGGGGCCTCGCGCGATCCGGGGTTGCGTGCCAAAATTGCGGTGCAGGCCAAGGATCGCCGGATCGATCCGGTCGGCGCCTGCGTCGGCATGCGCGGCTCACGGGTGCAAAGCGTGTCCAACGAGCTTGCCGGCGAACGCATTGATATCATCATGTGGAACGAGAATCCGGCACAATTCGTGATCAATGCCATGGCGCCGGCGGATGTCGAATCCATCGTTCTCGACGAGGATTCGGGTAGTATGGATCTGGCGGTGGCCGAGGATTCCCTGGCCAAGGCGATTGGCCGCGGCGGTCAGAATATTCGTCTGGCCTCCGAGCTGACGGGTTGGAAGCTCAACGTCATGACGCTCGAGGACGCGGACGCGAAGAGCGAGGCCGAAGGTGAACAGCTTCAGGTCATGTTTCGCGAACAACTCGATGTCGATGACGAGGTCGCGGTTATCCTCGTTCAGGAAGGTTTTACCTCGACTGAGGAAATCGCCTACGTGCCCGAGGCTGAATTGCTCGAGATCGAGGAATTCGACGAGGATATCGTCGAGGAGTTGCGCAGTCGCGCACGCGATTACCTGTTGTCCAAGGCGATCTCGAGCGCCGAAGGCGGCGACGCGGAATATGAGCCGGATCTGCTCGAAGTCGACGGTGTCGACGAACAGTTCGCGGGCCAGCTGGCGGCAGCCGGCGTGGGCTCGCGCGACGAGCTGGCCGAACTCGGCGCCGACGAGCTCATGGAGCTGGTCGAGATCGACGAGAAGGCCGCCGGCGAGCTGATCATGGCCGCCCGGGCGCACTGGTTTGCCGATGAGCAGGCCAGCGCAGAATAATTAGGGCGATCGAACGGAACGGATGGCCCCGCCGATAGCGCGTGGGCACCACGGAGTAAGTAAAATATGGCGCAAACGACAGTCAAACAGCTGGCATCGGAAGTCGGTATTCCGGTGGAGCGACTTGTCTCGCGCTTGGCCGAGGCGGGCGTATCCGCTTCCACGGCCGACGATCAGATCAGCGACGACGATAAACTCAAGCTGTTGCGTCACTTGCGCTCGGCGGACACAGGCCGCTCGGGCGGAAAGCTCGGTACCAAGCGGTCCGGCGTATCGTCGCGCCGGCGTTCAACGTCGGAGCTCAAGGTCAACACCGGGCGTGGTGGATCGTCGGGCCGTACGGTCAGTGTCGAGGTGCGCAAGCGGCGTACGTTCGCGAACCGCGGCCAGGAAGCCGCGGGCGACGACAAGCCCGAGAACGAGGCGAGCGCGCAGCCGGCGCAGAGCCAGGAGCTCGACCAGGCCGCCGAGCAGGCGCGCGTGGAGGCGGAGGCCGCCGAGCGCGCGCAGCGCGAGGAGCGTGAGCGCAAGGAGGCCGAGGACCGCGCCCGGCGCGAAGAGGAAGAGCGCCAGCGCGCTGAGGCCGAAGCCAAGCGCCAGGCCCAGATCCAGGCGCGAAAGGACGCCGAAGCCCAGGCCAGTCGCGAGGCCATGGAGCGTGAGCGTGCCCGTCTCGGGGTTCGGGTCGACGCCGCGCGCTCGCGTGCACAGGAAAACCTGCGGCGGGCCGCGGAAAGTCATGGCCGCACCGAAGAGGACGTGGCGCGCGAGCGCGAGCGGGCTCGCGGCGCCGAAAGCGGTGCTGGCGCGAGTGCCGCCAAGGCGGCGCCCGCTGGCGGCAACAAGCCGCGCAAGGAGCTGCATGTCGCCGAAGGCAAGCAGGGTCGGCGCAAGGACAAGAAGAAGCGAGGCGGCGGCCGGCGCCAGAAGAACGTCAACGTGGCCACCGAGCATACCTTTGAACGTCCGACAGCCCCGGTCGTGCGCGACATCGAGATCCCCGAAACCATCACCGTGGCCGATCTGGCGCAGAAGATGGCGGTCAAGGGCGGTGAAGTGCTCAAGCGCATGATGCGCCTTGGCGTGATGGCGACCATCAACCAGACGGTTGATCAGGAAACCGCCCATATCATCGTCGAGGAAATGGGCCACAACCCGAAACCCGTGCATTCGGAAACCGCCGAAGAGGCGCTGGCCGAGGAAGTGCGGGCCGAGGAAGAGCAGGTCGAGGGCGTGCCGCGGGCACCGGTGGTGACCATCATGGGCCACGTCGACCACGGCAAGACCTCGCTGCTGGACTACATTCGGCGCACCAAGGTGCAGGCGGGCGAGGCCGGTGGCATTACCCAGCATATCGGCGCCTACCATGTGCAGCACGACAAGGGCGCGATCACGTTCATCGACACCCCGGGCCACGCGGCGTTCACGCGCATGCGTGCACGCGGTGCCGAAATTACCGATATCGCGATTCTGATCGTCGCGGCTGATGACGGCGTCATGCCGCAGACCAGGGAATCGATCCAGCATGCGCGCGCCGCCGGCGTGCCCATCGTGGTCGCCGTGACCAAGATGGATGTCAGTGGCGCCGACATGGACAAGGTCAAGTCGGGCCTGTCGGCCGAGGGCATCATCCCCGAGGACTGGGGCGGCGACGTGCAGGTGGTGCCGGTTTCGTCCAAGACCGGCGAAGGCATCGACGACCTGCTGGACGCGGTGCTGTTGCAGGCCGAGGTTTCCGAGTTCAAGGCGCCGATCGATGTCGCCGCGCGCGGCGTGGTGATCGAATCCAGCCTGGAGAAGGGCCGTGGCCCGGTGGCGACCATTCTGGTCAAGGCCGGCAGGCTCAAGCGCGGCGACAGTATTCTCGCGGGGCCGCATTACGGTCGCGTCCGGGCGATGTTCAACGAGCTCGGCGAGCAGGTGAAGGAGGCCGGCCCGTCGATACCGGTGGAGGTGCTGGGTCTGTCGGGCACCCCGGAAGCCGGCGACGATGCCTTCGTGGTGGCGAACGAGAAGAAGGCGCGCGAAATCGCCGCGCAGCGCGAGGAGCATCAGCGCGAGTCGAAGCTGGCCCAGCAACAGGCGGCACGGCTCGAGGAGGTGTTCTCCGCGATCGGCGACGACGGTCCGACCGAAACCAAGGATCTCAACCTGCTCATCAAGGGCGACGTGCAGGGCAGCGTGGAAGCGCTGGTCGAATCGCTGCGCAAGATCCCGAGCGAAGAGGTCAAGATCCGGATCATTTCGAGTGGTGTCGGCGGTATCAGCGAATCCGACGTCGAACTCGCGCTGGCCTCACAGGCGATCATCATCGGTTTCAACGTGCGTGCCGATAACAAGGCGCGCAAGACGATCGCGGAAGCCGGCGTGGATGTGCGCTACTACAGCGTGATCTACGAGGCGATCCAGGACGTCACCGATGCGGTCAGCGGTCTGCTGGGCACCGAGCTGCGCGAAGAGATCATCGGCCTGGCCGAGGTACGCGACGTGTTCCGCTCCTCCAAGCTCGGCGCGATCGCCGGTTGTGTGGTCGCCGACGGTGCGGTGGTGCGGGGTCAGCCGATCCGCGTGCTGCGCGACAACGTGGTGATCTACGAGGGCGAACTGGAATCGCTGCGGCGCCACAAGGACGCGGTGGATCGTGTGCCCGCCGGCACCGAATGCGGTATCGGCGTGAAGAACTACAACGACATCAAGCCGGGCGATCAGATCGAGGTGTATGAGCGCACTGAGGTTCAGCGCAAGGTCGCCGACACCGAGACGGCCTGAGCCGGCGATGGGACGCGAATTCTCACGTCATCAGCGGGTCGGTGAGGAGCTCAAGCGCGAGCTCGGGGTCCTGATCGCCACACAGGTCAAGGATCCCCGGGTGACGTTCGTAACGATCACGGACGTCGAGGTTTCTCCGGATCTGAAATATGCGAAGGTGTTTGTCAGCAACTTCGACGTGACCGCGCCCGCCGAGAAATCGGCGGAGGCGATCGCGGGGCTGCGGGCCGCCCGGGGTTTTCTCAAAAAGCATCTCGGCCAGCGCCTGCGGTTGCGGGTGATGCCGGATCTGCGCTTCATCGAGGATGCAACCGAGCGGGAAGCGCAGCGTCTGGACCAGATCATATCCGGCGCGGTGCGCGAAGACCGCGACAACGCCGAGTCCACCGCCCGCGAGGACGACACGGCGGGCCCGGATCGTGGCGCGTCGTAACAAGGGCCGCGACATCGACGGTGTGATTCTTCTGGACAAGCCGCTCGGCGTGTCCTCGAATCATGCGCTGCAGCGGGTGCGGCGGGCGTTCGATGCCCGCAAGGCCGGCCATACCGGCAGTCTCGATCCGCTGGCGACCGGTCTGTTGCCCGTGTGTCTTGGCGAGGCGACCAAACTGTCCGCTTATCTGCTGGCGGCCGACAAGCATTACCGGGTGACTGCGCGTATCGGTCGGGAAACCACGACCGGCGATGCCGAAGGCGAGTGGTCGCAAAGCAGCGACGTGGCCACGCCCACGGGCGATGCGCTGGCGTCGATACTGGCCGGGTTCGTCGGCGTCCAGACGCAGGTTCCGCCCATGTATTCGGCGCTGAAAGTCGACGGCAAACCGCTCTACGAATACGCACGCGAAGGCCGTACGATCGAGCGCGAGCCGCGAACGATTACCGTGCACGCGCTCGACCTGGTTACGGCCGGTGCGGACAGCCTGACGCTCGACGTGGCGGTAAGCAGCGGTACCTATGTGCGCACGCTGGTCGAGGATATCGCGCGCGCCTGGGGCGGTTGCGCGCATGTCGCCTCGTTGCGTCGCACTCGGGTCGGGTCGCTGGGCGCCGACGAGCCGATGATCGAACTCGCGTCGATCGAGGCGGCGGCTCGCGACGAGCCCGAACGCCTGCATGCCTGGCTGCGGCCGGTTTCGGCCCTGATTGGCGACTGGCCGGCGGCATCGGTCGATGCCGCGCAGGCTGACGCGATCCTGCATGGTCGAACGGTATACGGCGACTGGCCGGCGCGCGACGGGCTGTTGCGTGTGGTGTCGCCGGCGGGGCACCTCCTGGGCCTGGGCTATTGCCCGGGCGATGGCGCGCTTCGCCCGAAGCGGTTGTTCGCGCGCCCGCAACCATGACAACGGCGAAACGCGCGGAAAATCGCCTTTTTAGCGGTTGTAAGCGCGCGCTTTCGCCGCTAGAATACGTCCTCCACCGAACCCGGCGGTCCCATCAGGCAACTGGCCAACGCACGGGCTTTTCCCAAAGGGTGAGCTGAACGTCGACTCGGCCCCGATTTGGAAAAAGCCAGACTGCAGCACGATCCAGTTGCGCGGGCTCGCCAAGACAACTCCAGGAGTGATTATGGCTCTGTCGACGCAAGAAAAAGCCGACGTTATCGAGAAATACGGCCGCGCAAGCAGCGATACCGGCTCGCCCGAAGTGCAGATCGCGCTGCTGACCACCCGTATCAGCCAGCTCGGCGCGCATTTCGACCAGCACAAGGCGGATCATCATTCGCGGCGCGGCCTGCTCAAGATGGTCAACCGTCGCCGCAAGCTGCTCGATTACGTGAAGCGTCATGACGCCAACCGCTACAAGACGATCATTCAGGATCTTGGTCTGCGTCGCTAAGCGCGCGATCATTTTCGCTTGATCGCCAAAGCGCCCCTCGGGATGCCCGAGCCGGGCGCTTTTTTGTTTCAGAAAGCAAGAAGCCAGGAAGAAATACGTGAGTAAAGTAGAAGTCACCAGCCGGCAAACGTTCCAGTACGGCGAGCACGACGTCACGCTGGAAACCGGTGAAATCGCGCGCCAGGCGGATGGCGCGGTCAAGGTCAGCATGGGCGACACCGTGGTGCTCGTCACCGCGGTCGGGAAAAAGGAAGCCAAGCCCGATGCGAATTTCTTTCCGTTGACCGTCAATTACCAGGAGCGCACCTATGCCGGCGGCAAGATCCCCGGCGGGTTCTTCAAGCGCGAAGGCCGCCCGGGCGAGAAGGAAACGCTGACCTGCCGTCTGATCGATCGCCCGATCCGGCCGCTGTTTCCCAAGGGTTTCCATAATGAAGTCCAGATCATTGCCACGGTGATGTCGGTCGATCCCGAGATCGATCCCGACATTCCTGCCATGATCGGTGCCTCGGCCGCGCTGGCGCTGTCGGGCATGCCGTTCGACGGCCCCATCGGCGGGGCGCGCGTGGGTTATGCCCATGGCGAGTACGTGCTCAATCCGAGCGCGACCCAGGCCAAGGAAAGCGACCTCAACCTCGTCGTCGCCGGTACGTCCGACGCCGTGCTGATGGTGGAATCCGAAGCCAAGCAGCTGTCGGAACAGATCATGTTGGGGGCGGTGCTGTTCGGCCACGAACAGTTGCAGGCCGCGATCCAGGCGATCAGCGCGCTGGCGGCGGAAGCCGCCAAGCCCGCCTGGCACTGGCAGGCGGCCGAGAAGGACGAGTCGCTGGCCGAGGCGGTCGCGCGCATTGCCGGCGAGGACGTCACCGCTGCCTACCAGATCGCCGACAAGCAGGAGCGCCAGACACGCCTCGGCGAGATCAAGGACAAGGTTGTCGAGGAAGTGGCGGCGGCCGAAGGTGAGGCGGGCTACTCGCGTGAAGACGTGAAGGGCGCGCTCGGCGATCTCGAGAAGAAGACCGTGCGTTCGCGGATCCTCGAAGGCGAGCCGCGTATCGACGGGCGTGACACGCGCACCGTGCGCGAGCTGACCATTCGCACCGGCGTGCTGCCCCGGACCCACGGCTCGGCGTTGTTCACCCGCGGCGAAACTCAGGCCCTGGCGGTCGCCACGCTCGGCACGGGTCGTGATGCGCAGCTCATCGACGCGGTCGAAGGCAAGTATGAAGACCCGTTCATGCTGCACTACAACTTTCCCCCGTACTGCGTGGGCGAGACCGGCTTTATGGGCAGCCCCAAGCGGCGCGAGATCGGCCACGGCAAGCTGGCCAAGCGCGGGATCATGGGCGTGTTACCGGATCTCGAGAACGAGTTCCCCTACGTCATGCGCGTGGTCTCGGAAGTCACCGAATCCAATGGCTCGTCCTCCATGGCCTCGGTCTGTGGCACCAGCCTGGCGTTGATGGACGCGGGCGTGCCGATCAAGGCGCCGGTCGCCGGTGTGGCCATGGGCCTGATCAAGGAAGGCGACAAGTTCGCCGTGCTCACGGATATCCTGGGTGACGAGGATCACCTCGGCGACATGGACTTCAAGGTGGCCGGGTCCAAGAACGGCATCACCGCGCTGCAGATGGATATCAAGATCGGCGGCATCACGCGCGAGATCATGGAAGTCGCGCTGGACCAGGCCCGGGAAGGCCGTCTGCACATCCTGGACGTCATGTCCGAGGCGATCGACGCGCCGCGCAAGGAAGTCTCCGAGTGGGCGCCGCGCATCTTCACGATCAAGATCGATTCGGAGAAGATCCGCGACGTGATCGGCAAGGGCGGGGCGACCATCCGCTCGATCACCGAAGAGACCGGCGCGTCCATCGACATCGAGGATGACGGCACGATTCACGTTGCCGCGGTCGACAAATCGGCGGCGGATCTCGCGATCCAGCGTATCGAGGAGATCACCAAGGACATCGAGGCCGGCCAGATCTACGAAGGCAAGGTCGTTCGCATCGTCGACTTCGGCGCCTTCGTCAACCTGGCGCCGGGCCGCGACGGTCTGGTGCATATCTCGCAGATCGCGCCGCATCGTGTGGAGAACGTCACGGACGAGCTGTCCGAAGGCCAGATGGTCAAGGTCAAGGTGCTGGAAGTCGATCGTCAGGGCCGTGTCCGGCTTTCGATGAAGGAACTGGCCGAGCCCGAGGCAAGCGCCGAGGGCTGATCGTTCCGGTTGCTGATCTGGCGGCAACGCGAAAGGCGCCTCCCCGGGGGCGCCTTTTTCATGCGCGCTGATTATCCGCCTGGGCCGGCCCGACCCCGGCGACTGCGGCGCGCGCCGTGCCATGGGATCGTGACCATAAAAAAAGCCCCCTTGGGTAAGGGGGCTAAGTGCGAGAAAGGCCGTTAGGCCTTTCGGAGGAGATACGGTGGTCGCCTTTGCGACCGTGGCCTAAGTATAGTACGACTTTCGTATAAATCAAGCGTCGTCGCCAGAAATTTTCCCGGCCCATTCAATCGGATGGCCGGTTACGCCCGGTGCCGGTCGGCCCGCCCTCTTCGGGGGGGCGTTCGGTTGCCCGCTCTTTCGCCGCTGACGAGTCACGGCGCGCCATGTTGGCGAGAAACTCGCGGCGTACACTGCGCCATAGGGGCAGCTGGTCCTGCGACAACTCGCGCAGGGCTGCGAGCGGGTTGTTGGCCCCCAGCAGACGGCGCAATCGGTCCCGGAACTGCGACTGCTGCTCGTTGAAGAATTCGAGCGACAGCTCGAGATACGAACTCATGGTGCTCTGCATCGAGTCGCCATAGAAGCGAATGATGTTGCGTAACACCTCGGTCCGAAAGATCGGATTGCCGCCTTCTTCCTGCTCGCTGATCACCTGCAGCAGGATGCTGCGGGTGATGTCGTGCCCGCTGCGCTTGTCCACGACCTTGAAGTCTTCGTTGGCGATGACGAGCTGGCGAATGTTCTCGAGCGTGATGTAGCGGCTGACTTCGGTGTCATACAGCCGTCGATTCGGATATTTGTTGATGATCCGCTGGGAGGACATCGGCGTCTCGATTACGACAGGTCGCGGGCGATGTCGTCAGTGTGCCAGACACGGGCAGCCCGACCCGGCCCCGTTGGGGGCCGGTCCCGTGCAACAAGCGCCCGCGGTCGCCTGCAGCGGCCGCTAGCGCCCGAGCTGACGCTCGCGGATCTCGTCGAGGCTTTTGCAGTCGACGCAGAGCGTGGCCGTCGGGCGGGCTTCCAGGCGCCGGATGCCGATCTCGGTGCCGCAGGTTTCGCAGAAACCGTATTCGTCCCGGTCGACCCGGGCGATGCCCTGGTCGATCTTGCGAATCAGCTTGCGCTCACGGTCCCGCGTTCGCAGTTCGAGGCTGAACTCCGACTCCTGGCTCGCGCGGTCGGTTGGGTCGGGGAAATTGGCCGCCTCATCCTTCATGTGATGCATGGTGCGATCGACTTCCTCCATCAGCTCTTTTTTCCACTGAACGAGGATATCGCGGAAGTGTTCGCGCTGCGCTTCATTCATATACTCCTCGTCCTCGGAAGGGACGTAGGGCGTAAACTCTTGAGGCGCGTCGAGTTTTGAGGTGTTTTCCGTAGTCGCCATTGTGTTCTCGGGTCGACAAACAGCGCGTACCTTTAGCAAAAATGATGCCGGTGTGCAATCAAATACCGCTATGGGCATGCATTCGGCCGGACGAATGGCGCCGTCGTGCGCAGCCGCGTGGCCGCCGCACGTCGGCGCTCGGCGCGCATGCGTCAGCCCCGGGCGCGGGTCGGCCGGTCCGCGGGCGTTGGGTCGCCGGTTTCGATATAGAGCAGCGTGGCGCCGATGACCGCAGCCGGCACGACCACCAGATTGGCCAGGGGAATCGCGGTCGCCAGTGTCACCACGCCCCCGAACCCGAGGTGGCGCCAGCCGTGCGCGTACAGGTGCTGCATCTTGTCGTCGAATGCCATGCCGCGATTCGCCATGGCCGGGTCGAGATACTCGAATGCCAGCATGAAGGCGCCGAACACGAACCAGAGCGGCGCGATCGCGAGGTTGGCCACCGGAATGAACAACAGCACCAGGCTCACCAAGCCCAGCAGCGCCGCGCGTGTGGCGTAATAGCGCAGGCGTCGCAATTCGCCGACCAGGCCGTCCCACATCTCGCCGGCGATGCTCAGGCCGCTGTTCGGTTCGTTTCCGGTCCGCAGTTGTTCCACGCGTGCCGAGAGCATGCCGTTGAACGGACTGGCGATGAGGTTGGCGAGCAGTGTGAACAGGTAACAGAAGGCCAGGGTGAACAGCGCCATCGCGAGCCACCAGAGCACGTCCCCGAGCCAGGCCAGCCAGTGCGGCAGGCCGGCCAGCCAGTACGTGAGCCAGTCGTCGATCTGCCAGCCGAACAGGCTGACCAGGGCAACGATCAGGGCGATGTTCACGACGATGGGCCCCACCACATAGCGGCGCAGTCCCGGCGCGCGCAACAGGTTGAAACCGCGCGCCAGATAGCTGGGGCCGATGACCAGTTCGCGGACGGGATTCATCTATCGTTCGCCTGCACGCTCTAGAATAACGTCGTTATTGTAGCCCTTGCGGCGTGGTTCAAATGCCGTATCGGCTGCCCGACGATGTTTCAGACAGCGAGTTACGACATGATCTCACCATCGTTGCTTCGCGCCGCCGCCGTGGCGCTGCTCATCCCGGTGTTGGGGCTGACGGCCTGTTCCAGGAGCAAGCAGGATCAGGCGGACAATGCCCGGGCGCAGTTACAGCAGGCCAACCAGAACCTCGAACAGGCACAGAAAAACCTGGCACAGGCGCAACAGCAGGCAGCCGATGCCAGGGCGTCGGCCAAGAAGAAAGAGGCACAGAAAAAACTCGCCGAGGCCAAACAGGATCGAGCGCGCGCCAGGCAGAAACACAGCGAGGCCAAACAGGCATCTGAGCACAAGACCGCGCAGGCCCGCAGCCATTCCAAGCCGGTATGCAGCGACTGCGGCACGATCAGTTCAATTACACCGATCCAGCGCAATGCGCAGCATGGTAGCGGTGTCGGCGCGGTGGCCGGTGGCGTTGCGGGCGGGGCCATCGGAAGCCAGATCGGCCACGGTGCGGGCAAGACCATTGCCGAGATCGCCGGCGCGCTAGGCGGCGCCTATGCCGGCAACGCCGCCGAGAAGCATATCCGCAAGATCACGGTGTATCGGGTCGACGTCGCCATGGATACTGGTGGCGCCCGCAGCGTGACGCTGGATTCGGTCAACGGCCTCAGCGCCGGCACGCGTGTGCGCGTCGACGGCAACAACCTGGCGCCCTTGCGATAGCGATGCGGTCCGCCGCGACCGTTGTGTTCGGCGCCCGACGCCGGCGTTACGCGAGATCGACCCGCGGCGCCGGTTGCCACCCCTCGGCCCGATGTTCGGCGATCACCGTGGTATCGATGCCGCCACGGACCCAGAACTCGGCGGTCAGACGCATGAAGCGCGGGGCGGTGGCGGCGACGAGGTCCGACAGAATCCGATTGGTTACGGCCTCGTGGAATGCGCCCTCGTCGCGATACGACCAGATATAGAGCTTGAGCGACTTCAGTTCCACGCAGGCCGCCTCCGGCACGTATTCGAGATGGAGCGTGGCGAAGTCGGGCTGGCCGGTCACGGGGCACAGGCAGGTGAACTCCGGAATCCGCATGCGGATCGTGTAATCGCGCTCGGGCTTCGGGTTGTCGAAGGTTTCCAGTGAACGGCTCGGGGAACTAGGCATGGTGCGATGGCATCGTGTCGGATCAACGCGGCGCTAGGTTACACTAGCCGGCTTTGCATGCGTAGCGGCGGGCAGCCGTGTCAGGGGCGACAATGCGCGAAATCCAGGGCATCACGATCGGCGCGACGGGCTGAACACAGCATGCGTCTGACCCAGATCAAGCTCGCCGGTTTCAAGTCGTTCGTCGATCCGACGACGCTGTCGCTGGCCTCGAATCTGACCAGCGTCGTCGGGCCCAACGGTTGCGGCAAGTCGAACGTGATTGACGCCGTACGCTGGGTGACGGGTGAGTCGAGCGCGCGGCAACTGCGGGGCGAGGCGCTGGAAGATGTCATCTTCAATGGCTCGCATGCCCGCAAGCCGGTGGGTCGGGCATCGGTCGAGCTGCGGTTCGACAACAGCGAAGGCAAGCTCGGCGGGCAGTACGGTGCCTTTGGTGAAATATCCATCCGGCGCGAACTGAGCCGCGACGGCGGCTCCAAGTACTTCATCAACAACACGCGGGCGCGTCGGCGCGACGTGGTGGATCTGTTTCTCGGCACCGGCCTGGGTGGCCGCAGCAACTACGCCGTGATCGAGCAGGGCGCGGTCAACCGTCTGATCGAGGCCAGGCCGGAGGACATGCGCCAGGTGCTCGAAGAGGCGGCCGGCATCTCCAGATACAAGGAGCGTCGCCGCGAGACCGAGAACCGTATTCGGCATACGCGCGAGAACCTGGAACGATTGGACGATCTCATCTCCGAGGTGAGCCAGCGCCTGGGCACGCTCAAGCGCCAGGCTGCCAACGCCGAGAAGTACAAGAGCTACAAGGCGGACGAGCGCCGGTTGCGGGCGGAATTGCTGACCCTGCGCTGGCAGGCGCGCGCCGGCGAAGTCGAGGCTGCCGAGGCCACGCTGCGCGCGGCCGAGGATCGACTGCGCGAGGCGATCTCGGCACGCCGCCGGGCCGAAAGCGCGCGCGAGGCGGCCAACAAGGCGCAGCAGCAGGCAATGACCGAAGTACAGAACCGCCAGGCCGCGTTCTACGACGCCCAGGCGAATGTGGGGCGGATCGAACAGGCGCTCGATCATGCGCGCGAAGTCGCGCAGATGCGCCAGCGCGAGCGCCAGGCGCTGGCCGATCGGCGCGATGCCCTGGCGCAACGGCGCGAGGCCGATCACGAGGCCGACCGGACGCTGGCGGCCGAACAGCAGACCCGCCAGGCCGAGCGCGATGCCGCGGCGGCCGACCTGGAGGCGGCGCGCGAGCGCCTGGCGGCGGCCGAGGAAGAGGCCACGCAGGCCGAGACCGCCTGGGATGCGTTCAACGCCGGCGAGCACAACCCGGTGCAGCAACTCGACGCCGAGCGCACGCGCGCACGCTATGCGACCCAACAACGCGACGCGCTGGCCGAGCGCGACGCCGCACGGCGCGGCGAGCGCGACCGCCTGCCGACGATCGATGAGTCGGCGCTCGCGGCGAGCGAACAGGACGTCGCGGCCCGCACGCAACAGCTCGAGGCCGATCGTGAGCAGGCCGCGGCCACGGCCGAAGCCATCGACGCGTTACGCGCCGAAATAGCCGAGCTGGAACAGCAACTGACGACGCACCGCACCGCGCTCGGCGAGCGCCAGGCCGAGCTGGCCTCGGAGCGCAAGATGCAGCAGGCCGTACTGCGCGAAGACGACGAAGCGATCAATGCCTGGCTGGCGGCCTGCGGCCATGGCCAGGCCCAGGGCGTAGCGCGCCGCGTCCGAGTGCGTGACGACTGGCGGGCCGCGGCCGAAGCCGCGCTGGGCGCGCTGCTGCGAGGCTTCACGGTGGAAAGCCTGGCCGGTTCGGCCAGCGCACCGGCGTGGCCCAACGAGCCCGTCACCCTGATCGAATCCGATCGCGAGCCGGCGGTCGCGATGCCCGAGCCGCCGGCCGGTCTGGTCGCGCTGGCCGAGGGCATCGAAGGGCCGGCCGCGATCCGGGCGGCGGCCGCCCATGTTTTCGTGGCCCCGGACCTGTCCCGGGCGCTGGCGGCGCGCGAGCAACTGCGCCCGAATCAGCTGCTGGTCACCCCGGATGGCTGCCGGATCGGTGCCACCAGTCTCACCACGCCGGCCCCGGAATCGGCCGAGCGCGGCGTGTTCGAGCGCGAGCAACGGATCGCCGCGCTCGACGACGAAGTGCGCGATCTCGGCGCGCGCCGTTCCGCCAGCGAGGCCGCACTGGCGGAACGACGCGAGCAGCTCGAGACCCGTCGCGCCCGGGCCAACGAACTGGATGAACGGGTCGGCCAGAGCCAGCGCGCGCTGGAAACGCGGCGCGCCGAGCTGGAAGGCGAGCGCCTGCGGGTCGAGCAGACGCGCCGCCGCGATGCCGAGATCGAAGCGGAGCTGGCCGAGCTGGCCAGCCAGCATGCCGAGGCCGGCGCGCAGGCCGACGCCGCCGCGGCCCGGGTGGCCGAGCTGGAGACCGAGGCCGAGCGTTTCGCCGCCGCCCGCCAGCAGGCGCGCGATACGCTGGCGGCGACGCGTAACGCACGGGACAAGGCGCGCAGCGAGGCGGCCGCCGCCGAGCGTCGTCTGGGCGAACTCGACAGCGCCCGGTCGCAGCTGGCAAGCCGGCGGGAGAACCTGGCCTCGCGATTGGCGGATACCCAAACCGCCCTGGACGATGTCAATGGCCAGCTGGAACGTTTCGATGCCAGTGGCCCCGGCGAACAGGCGGCCAGCGAATACAGCGCCGACGATTTGCATGCAGCACGTGAAATCCAGGCGCGCGCCGAGCGCGAACTGCGTGCGGCACGCGAGTCGTTGACCGCGCGTGAAAACGAGTTGGAACAGAGCGCGCAGGCGGCGATGAACGCCGAGCAGGTCGCCGAGCGTGCGCGCGACGGCCTGCAACAGGCCAAGGTCGACGTCGAAACGGCGGGCGTGCGGCGCCAGGGCGTGGTGGAACAGTTGTCGGAACTGGGCGAGGCGCCGGCCGATATCGCCCGGACGCTGCCCGAGGACGCGACCGTCGACGCCTGGAATGAAGCGATCGAAGCCATCGAACGCCGGATCGCCCGGCTCGGCGCCATCAATCTGGCGGCGATCGAGGAATACGACGAAGTCGCCGCGCGCGAGCAATACCTCGGCGAACAGCACGCGGACCTGTCCGAGGCGTTGTCGACCCTGGAGCAGGCGATCGCCAGGATCGACCGCGAGACGCGCCAGCGCTTCAAGTCCACCTACGATCAGGTCAACAGCCGCTTCTCGGAGATGTTTCCGCAATTGTTCGGCGGCGGCGAGGCCGCGCTCGAACTGACCGACGAGGATTGGCTGACCACCGGCGTGCGCGTGATGGCGCGGCCGCCCGGCAAGCGCAACGCCTCGATCCAGATGTTGTCCGGCGGCGAGAAGGCGCTGACCGCGGTGGCGCTCCTGTTCGCACTGTTCGAGCTCAATCCGGCGCCATTCTGTATGCTCGACGAGATCGACGCGCCGCTCGACGATGCCAACGTCTCGCGTTTTTGTGAACTGGTGCGCAAGATGTCCGCACAGGTGCAGTTCATCGTCATCACGCATAATAAACTGACCATGGAATTGGCCGAACAACTCCACGGCGTGACCATGGCCGAGCCCGGCGTATCCCGGCTGGTCAGCGTCGACATCAATCAGGCGTTGGATCTCGCCGGCTAGCGTCCGCGCCGCCCACGGTCCCTCATCCACTTTCGCTCTCGTCGCCTATGTCTATCGTGCAGTGGCTTGTTCTGATTCTCGTTGTCGTCGTCGTTGCCGGCGTCTACTGGTATATCCGTCGTCAGGGCGGGGGCGATCCCTGGCAGGGCATGGACGACCCCGCGGCCGGGGGCAGCGAGCGCGCACCGGGCGGCGGCGATTCGTATATCGTCGGCGTACGCACGATCAACAAGGAGACGCCGGCCGACCGCAAGGCGGCGGCCGAGGCCGCGCGCGCCCGCGAGACCGAACAGGCGGCCGATCACGAGGCCACGGGCCGTACGCGCGCGGTACGCCAGCCGACGGCGGTGCGGCGCCGGCCGGCCGCGCCCGACGCCAACGGGCAAGCGCCGGCCGACAGCGCGCCGCGCGGTCGAACCACGGTGCGTTCCAGCGAAGCCGAGACGCCGCGCGGCCTGGACCAGCCGGCTGGCGGCGAGGGCGACGCGCCGGGCGCGGACACCGAGATTCCGCCGGCGGCGACCGAGCGTGTCGAAATGGTCGCGCCCGAGCGCACCGAGCAGTCGCAGTTGTTCGTGCTCTACGTCGCGGCCCCCGAGGGGCAGGTGTTCGACGGGCCGAGCATTCACGAAAGCCTGGCGCGGGCCGATCTCAAGTTCGGCCTCAATGACCTGTATCACCGGGTCACCGAAGTTCACGGCGTGACCGAGTCGGTTTTTTGTGTGGCGAACATGCTCAAGCCGGGCACGCTGGATCCGGTCGACCAGGATCAGCTGACCACGCCGGGCCTGACCCTGTTCCTGCTGGTGCCCGCGCCGATCGATGGCCGGCCCGCGATGCGCGACATGATGGAAACCGCGAACCAGCTGGCCACCGACCTCGGCGGGCAGGTGTTCGACGACAACCGCGCCTTGCTCAAGGCGCAGACGGCGCAGTACATACTCGACCAGATCGCCGATATCGATCGTCGGGCTCAGCTCGGTCGCCGGCGCTGATGAGCGAGCCCGTTCCGGCGGCCAAACGCAAGCGCGCCCGGCAGCTCGCCCGGGCGCTGG
The DNA here is from genome assembly GCF_052044135.1 of Salinisphaera sp. RV14. NCBI lineage: Bacteria > Pseudomonadati > Pseudomonadota > Gammaproteobacteria > Salinisphaerales > Salinisphaeraceae > Salinisphaera > Salinisphaera sp. RV14. Next base: position 35,404 of record NZ_JBQDYF010000007.1, on the reverse strand, counting down.
CCGAGCACAGCCGTGCCTATTACATCGAAGCCGAACCGACCATTTCGGACGCCGAGTACGATCGCCTGTTTCGCGAGCTGGAGGCCCTCGAGGCCGAGTACCCGGCGTTGGTCACGCCCGATTCGCCGACCCAGCGCGTCGGCGCGCCACCGGTGGATGAATTCCAGTCGGTCGAGCATGCGACGCCGATGCTGTCGCTGGCGAACTGCTTCGACGACGAGGAGCTGGCCGAGTTCGATCGGCGTGCCCGCGAAGGGGCCGGCGTGGATGAGCTGGTCTACTGCGCGGAGCCCAAGTTCGACGGCACGGCGCTGAATCTGCGCTTCGAAGCCGGCGTCATGGTGCGTGCCACCACCCGTGGCGACGGCATCACCGGCGAGGATATTACCGCCAACGCCCGCACCATCCGCAATCTGCCGCTGCGCCTGGCCACCGACGAGCCGCCGGCGTTCATCGAGATCCGCGGTGAGGTCGTACTTGCCCGCTCGCGTTTCAACGCGCTCAACGCACGGCTGGAAGCACAGGGCCAGAAAACCTTCGTCAACCCACGCAACGCCGCCGCGGGCAGCCTGCGCCAGCTGGACTCGCGCATCACCGCCACGCGGCCGCTGGCGTTCATGGGCTATGGCATCGGCCGGGTTGATGGCGCCGAACTCACCGACAGTCTCTTCGAGCAGCTGCGGTTGCTGTCGGACTGGGGCTTCACCATCAGCCCGTATGTGGATCGCGTCACCGGATTGCAGGGTTGTCGGGCCTACTACGAAGCCATGGCCGCGCGCCGCGCCGATCTGGACGTCGAGATCGACGGCTGTGTGTTCAAGGTCGACGACGGTCCGAGCCGCGACGAGCTGGGTTTCGTCGCCCGCGCGCCGCGCTGGGCGATCGCGCGCAAGTTCCCGGCCGAGGAAGCCACCACCACACTCAACAGTGTCGAGTTCCAGGTCGGGCGGACCGGTGCGCTCACGCCGGTGGCCAAGCTCGAACCGGTATTCGTGGGCGGTGTGACCGTCTCCAACGCCACCCTGCACAACATGGACGAGATCGAGCGCAAGGATATTCATATCGGCGATCGCGTGGTGGTGCGGCGGGCCGGCGACGTGATACCGGAGATCAAGGCCGTCGCCGCGCGCGGTGACCGGGCCACGGCGATCGAGCTGCCGTCGACCTGTCCGGTCTGTGGTTCGGCGGTCGAGCGAGTCGAGGGCGAGGCCGTGGCGCGTTGTACCGGCGGGCTGGTGTGTGCGGCGCAGCGACGCGAGGCACTCAAGCACTTCGCCTCGCGCAATGCGCTCGATATCGAAGGCCTCGGCGAGCGTCAGATCGAGGCCTTCGTCGCCGAGGGGCTGCTGCATTCGCCGGCCGACATCTTTTCGCTGGCCGAACATCGCGACGCCCTGGTCGAACGCGAAGGCTACGGCGAGAAGTCCGTGGCCAATCTGCTGGCCTCGATCGAGGCGGCCAAGCAGACCACGCTGGAGCGCTTCATCTTCGCCCTCGGTATTCGCGAGGTCGGCCAGACCATGGCGCGCGACCTGGCGCGTCACTTCGGCACGCTGGAGGCGCTGAGAACCGAGGCGAAGCGGTATCACCAGCGTCTGGCCGATGTACAGGCGCAACATCCGGACAACAAGGCCGCCCGCGATCGCGCGATGGTCGCCGAGGGCCTGCAGGCGGTGCCGGGCGTCGGCGCGCGCGTGGCACAGTCGATTGCCGACTTCTTCACCGAGCCGCGCAACATCGCGGTGATCGACGCCCTGATCGAGGCCGGTGTGCACTGGCCGACGGTGGATACCGATGCCGCCGCCCAGCCTCTGGCGGGCCAGACCTTCGTGCTGACCGGCAGCATGGCGTCGCTGACGCGCGACCAGGCCAGCGACCGCCTGGAGGCACTCGGTGCCCGTGTGACCTCCAGCGTGTCGAAAAAAACCGATTACGTGGTGGCCGGCGAGCGCGCCGGCAGCAAGCGCGACAAGGCCGAAAAGCTGGGCGTGACGATTCTCGACGAGGCCGGCCTGCGGGCATTGCTCGACGAACACGAGGACAGCGTAGCCAGATAACGCCAGGCGCTTGCCGCTCATCGCGCAAGATCGTAGTCTATCGCGTCGATTCCAACACAGGATGAGCAGGGTGGCGCGAAGCTGGCTCGAGGTCACAACCGGGGAAGTGCAATCGCGGATGGGCGACAACCAGCGTCTGGCCGAGCGGCGCGAGTCCATGGCCGAACAGGCCTGGTCGGCAATCGACGGTTGGGTGGCCGCGGCATTCCAGGCCGCGGGCGAACGGATCGGCCGGCGCGAGTTTCGCGTTGCCGGCGATAGTGAGTATGCCGTCGCCCGATGCGGGATTTACGCCCCGGGTGCCGTCGAGCATGACCCGCGGGTCGCCTTTCACGAAGCCGAATTCGATGCCTACCAGCCACTGGTGGTGCTGCGACGCAAGGTCAACGGCGCGGGCGCGCCGGTCGAAAGCCGCACCCTGCGGGTCAGTGCGCTGGACGAGGCCACCTTGAACGAATTCCTCAGCGGCTGAGCGTACCGCCGCTCCGCCCACGAAGCCGGGACTTCAAGCCGGCATAGATCGCGCCTCCGGGCGCGGGTTCGAAGTAACGTCGGCCGTAGCTGTTGATGCCGCTGTTGTCGAAATATTTCTCGTCGCACAGATTGTCCAGCCCGGCGTAGACGGTCAGGTGATGCGCCCCGGGCGGTACCGTCTTGCCCGCGCGCGCGTTGACCACGGTATGCGGCGCCAGGCACGCAGTATTGGCATCGTTGGCGTAGATCGAGCCGGCCCAGTGAACGCCGAACGCCGAACGCCGAACGCCGAACGGGCGCCGAAACCGCGTATCGACACGCGCAGATTCTGCACGAAATTGGAGCCGTTGTTGGCGTACACGCCCGGCACACGATTCAGCGCCGCGTTGAGCTGGGTCTTGCGTCGGCCCCGGTCGATCGCGTCGTGGCCGATCACGTCTACGGCAGCCGCGGTCGACAGCAGCTCCTGGCCGAGCCGGAAGGCGTTGACCCGGATCGGGGCGAGCACGCGGGTCGGTGCGTTCGCGGTGTCGTTGCCGGCGCCGACGGGCGTCGCCGCCGGGCCGGTCCGGGCATGCGCGGAGGTACCCGCAACCAGCAGACAACCCGTGGCGAGGAGGCGGATGTTCAAGTGCTTTCTCCCTGCGCGCGCCCGCTCCTCCCCCGGGGCGCGTGATGGTTATGGCGATCTTATTGTTCGGGAGGTAGTGCCCGTATCTGCAGTGCGTGGATATCGGTCTGCATGAGATCGCCCAGCGCGTCATAAACCAGTCGATGACGCTGGATGGGGCTCAACCCGGAGAACCTCGGCGACCGGATCGTGACATGAAAATGCCCCAGCCCGGTTGCCGCGCCCGCGTGGCCGACATGCAGGTGGCTGTCGTCGCGGATGGCGATGTCGTCGGTGTCCAGCCCCGTGGCGAGGGCGGCGCGGATACGATGGATGCGATCACTCATGGAAACGGCTTAAAAGACTTTCTTGTACGGGTAGACCGTGGATTCCAGGTACACGCCTTCGGCGTTGTAGGGATCGACTTTCGCCCATTGGCGGGCCGACTCCAGGCTGTCGAAGGCTGCGATGATGATGCTGCCCTGATAACCCTCGGTGATCTTGCCGTAGGCGTCGGTGCGCGGCAGCGGGCCGGCCGTCAGCAGGCGGCCTTCGGCATCCAGATCGCGCAAGCGCTGGCGATGCTCTTCACCGGCTTTGGCCCGACCGTCGGCGCTCTCGGCCACGTCGAAGGAAACGATAGCAAAGTAATCCATGACAATTGGTTCCCGAAACGGGTATGTGAGGCTCATAGTGTGCCGCATGCAGCCGGGCTCGACTATGGGCGATGCCGCCGGGAGTGGTTACACTGGATGTATGAGCGAACTCGTCCACATCCACGCGCAGACCCCGCAGCCCCGCCGTATCGAAAAGGTCGCCAGTGCGCTGCGTGCCGGCCGGGTGATCGCCTATCCCACGGACTCATCCTACGGCCTGGCATGCGCCATGGGCGATCGCAGCGCGATGGAACGTATCCGGCAGATCCGCGGGCTCGATCGCGATCATTTCTTTACCCTGGTGTGTCGCGATCTGTCGGAGATCGCGCATTACGCCAAGGTGGAGAATCCAAGTTTCCGCCTGCTCAAGTCGGCAACGCCCGGGGCCTATACCTTCGTCCTGAAGGCATCCAAACAGGTGCCGAACTGGCTGGCGCACCCCAGGCGCAAGACGATCGGCATCCGGGTGCCCGGCCATCCGGTCGCGCGTGCGATCGTCGATGCGCTCGGTGAACCCTTCATGACGGTGACCGCGGTCGCCCGCGACGATCGCGCCCTGTCCGAGGCCACCGAGGTACGCGAGGAGTTCGACCGGCAGATCGACCTCGTGGTGGACGGCGGGGCCACCGGCGTCGAACCGACGACCGTGGTCGACCTGACCGAAGACGTGCCCCGGATCCTGCGCCCGGGCAAGGGCAGTGCCGAGGCGATCGGTCTGGACGGGGACGAGACCGCCTGACGCCATGGGCTCGGCGCTTCCGGCGCGGTGCCGTATACTCGCGCGTCCGTCATTCTCGACAGCTGGGAGTAGTAGCTCGTGTCCTCGGCCCATGCCCGACCGGTCGTATTATCCGGTATTCAGCCCTCCGGCGAACTCACGCTGGGCAATTACATTGGCGCGCTCAAGCACTGGGTGAACATGCAGTCGACCCACGATTGCCTGTTCGCGCTGGTCGACATGCACGCGATCACCGTGCGCCAGGACGCGGCCGCGCTGCGTGCTCGCTGCCATGAATTCCTGTGCCTGTATCTGGCCGCCGGCATTGATCCGGACAACGCGACGCTGTTCGTGCAGTCGCACGTGCCGGCGCATGCCCAGCTGGCCTGGCTTTTGAATTGCCATACGTCGATGGGCGAGCTCAACCGCATGACCCAGTTCAAGGACAAGTCGGCCAGGAACGTCGACAACGTCAATGCGGGCCTGTTCGACTATCCGGTGCTCATGGCGGCGGACATCCTGTTGTACCAGGCCGATGCCGTGCCGGTCGGCAACGACCAGAAGCAGCATCTCGAACTGACCCGCAACCTCGCCGAGCGTTTCAATGCGCGCGTGGGTGAGTCCGTGTTCACCGTGCCGGAGCCGTTCATCCCCGAGGTGGGCGCGCGCATCATGAGCCTGGGTGAGCCGAGCGCCAAGATGAGCAAGTCGGACGATGTCGAGGCCAATGTCATCAAGCTGCTCGACCCGCCGAAGAAAGTGGTCAAGAAGATCAAGCGCGCGGTCACCGATTCCGACGGCGAGGTGCGTTTCGACGAGGCGAACAAGCCGGGCGTATCGAATCTGTTGTCGATCTTCTCGACGGTGACCGATCGTCCGATCGCCGACCTGGAGGCCGACTACGCCGATTCCGGCTATGGCGCGCTCAAGGGTGACCTGGCCGAGGCGGTGGTGGCATTCCTCGAGCCGCTGCAGGCGCGCTATGCGGAATTCGCCGCCGACACCGCCGGGCTGGACGCCATCCTGGCGCGCGGCGCCGCGGCCGCCCGGGAACGGGCCCAACCGACGCTCGATGCCGCGTACGCGGCGACCGGCTTCCTGCCGGGCGCGGCCTGAGGCCGTCCGCCGATCTTGACCGCGACCGCCGCCGATTCGGAGCCGACGCCGGATGATGAAGCCATCCGGGTCGCGGGCGAGCGCTACGAGGCGCTGCCCGAGGATCTGTACATCCCGCCGGACGCGCTGCGCGTGTTTCTGGAGACCTTCGAAGGCCCGCTCGATCTGTTGCTGTACCTGATCCGTCGTCAGAACCTGAACATCCTCGATATTCCGGTGTTCACGATCACCCAGCAGTACATGGCCTATATCGAATTGATGGAGGAAATGGCGATCGAACTGGCCGGCGAGTATCTGCTGATGGCCGCGATGCTGGCCGAGATCAAGTCGCGCATGCTGTTGCCGAAGGCCGAGGACGCGGAAGAAGACGAGGGCGAGGACCCGCGATCCGAGCTGATCCGCCGCCTGGCCGAATACGAACAGTTCAAGGCGGCGGCGGAAAGCCTGGACGACTGCCCGCGCGTCGGGCGCGACATCACGCCCGTGCGGCACGAGCCCGTGGCGATGGCCATCGAGCGGCCGGCACCGGAAACCGATCTGCGTGCGCTGCTCGGCGCGCTGCATGATGTCCTGACGCGGGCGGAGCTGTATTCGCGGCATGTGATCGAGCGCGAGCCGTTGTCGGTGCGCGAGCACATGACGCGGATTCTCGAACGGCTGGATTCGGACCGCCCGGTGGCATTCGTCGCACTGGTTTCGTTGCAGGAAGGGCGGCTGGGCGTCGTTGTGTCGTTCCTGGCGATTCTGGAACTGGCGCGCGAGTCGTTGATCGCGATCGAGCAGGCGGCGCCGTATGCGCCGGTATCGCTGCGCCGCCGGGGGGCGGAATGACCGAATCGAAGCCGTCACCCGAGGCCGGCGCCGCCCGGACGAGCGAGCGCCGCGAGGTCTCCGAGCGGCGGGTGCGCTGTATCGAGGCCTTGTTGCTGGCCGCGGATTCGCCGTTGTCGGTCGACCAGCTCGTGCGCCTGCTCGCGGCCACCGATGCGGTGGACCAGGCCGATGTGCGCACTGCGTTGTCGGCGTTGGCCGGGCGCTATGCCGATTCGGCCGCGGATCTGGTCGAGGTGGCCGGCGGCTGGCGCTTCCAGGTGGGGCCGGACTACGGCGCGCTGGTGGCCCGGCTCTGGGCGGAGCGCCCGCCGAAGCTTTCGCGCGCCATGCTCGAGACGCTGGCGATCATCTGCTACCGCCAGCCGCTGGCGCGTTCCGACATCGAAGCGGTGCGCGGGGTGTCGGTGTCGACCGGCATCATCAAGACCCTGTCCGAGTATGAATGGATCAAGGTGGTCGGCCATCGTGAAGTGCCCGGCCGGCCGGCGCTGTATGCCACCACCCCCCGTTTCCTCGACGATTTCGGCGTGAAACGATTGGCGGATCTGCCGAGCCTGCCCGAGCTCAAGGATGTCGACACGCTCGACGCCGCGGTCGCACGCCTGCGCGGAGACGCCGACGAGGGCGATTCGGGCACGCCGGAGGGGGCATCCGACGCGCCGCCCGACGACCGCGCGGACTTGGAATAAGCCGCGCCGGCACCACGTTACCCGCCACACTTGTTTTTGGTTTGATGCCGCGAAAGCGGTTTGATGATGGACATCTCATGGCAGCCCTGAATACCGAACGCGTCACCAGCGTCAAGCACTGGAACGACTCCCTGTTTTCGTTCACCACGACGCGCGATGCATCCTTGCGCTTCGAAAACGGTCAGTTCGTGATGATCGGCCTGCCGACCGAAAGCGGCAAACCGCTGTTGCGCGCCTACAGCATCGTATCGGCCAACTACGAGGAATACCTCGAGTTCTTCTCGATCAAGGTGCCGGATGGGCCGCTGACCTCGCGCCTGCAGCATCTCAAGGTCGACGATGAAGTATTCGTGTCGACCAAGCCGACCGGTACGCTGCTGATTACCGACCTGCATCCGGGGCGCAATCTGTATCTGTTGTCGACCGGCACCGGTCTGGCGCCGTTTTTGTCGGTCGTGCGCGATCCGGAGACCTACGAGCGCTTCGAGCGGGTGATCGTGGTGCACGGGGTGCGCTACATCGAGGATCTGGCCTACGACGAGCTGCTCAAGAACGACCTGCCCAACGACGAGATCCTGGGCGAACTCATCCAGGGTCGGTTGTTGTACTACCCGGTCGTCAGCCGCGAGCCGTTCCGCAACCAGGGGCGGCTGACCACGCTGCTCGACAACGGCCGGATGACCCGCGATCTGGGCCTCGAGCCGCTCGATCCCGAGCGCGACCGCGCCATGATCTGCGGCAGCCCGGGTATGCTGGACGACACCGCGAAGCTGCTCGACGATCGCGGCTTCACGGTATCGCCGCATATCGGCAAACCCGGCGAGTACGTGATTGAACGTGCCTTCGTCGAGAAATAACCGCAGCATCGGATCCAATCATGGCTGATCGCATACAGAAAGTGCTGGCGCACGCCGGCTACGGTTCGCGGCGCGAACTCGAGCGCGCGATCGCCGAGGGCCGCGTCAAGATCAATGAGCGCGTGGCGACGCTCGGCGATACGCTCGCGGCGGGCGATAGTGTGCGACTGGACGGCAGGCCGCTCAATCTGGCGAAGCGCGGCGAGGTCCCGGTTCGTGTTCTCGCCTACAAGAAGCACATCGACCAGGTCGTGACCCGTCGCGATCCGGAAGGGCGGGCCACGGTCTTTCGCAAGCTGCCCAAGCTCGACGCGGGACGCTGGCTCGCCGTCGGCCGGCTCGATGTCAATACCTCGGGCCTGTTGTTGCTTACCACCGACGGCGAATTGAAGCGGCGGCTGGAGCATCCGTCGTACGAAATCGTGCGCACTTACGCCGTTCGTGTGCGCGGCAATGTGGATCAGGCGATGCTCGACCGGCTGGTCGAGGGGGTGCAGCTCGAAGACGGCATCGCGCGCTTCGACTCGATCCGCGAGGGCGACGATGCCCATCGCGCCAACCGTTGGTTCGAGGTCACCGTGCGCCAGGGGCGCAACCGCGTCGTGCGCCGTCTCTGGGACAGCCAGGGCGTGACCGTCTCACGCCTCATGCGTACCGGTTTCGGCCCGATTCCGTTGCCCACCGGGGTCAAGGCCGGCAGCTACCGCGAACTGGATAAAAAGGAAGTCAGCGCGCTGGCCAGGTTGGTCGATCTCAAACGTTAGAGCGTGCTTCTATTGTTGTAAGGCATTTATCCGCAGATCAACGCAGATTGACGCAGATGTTATGTCAGCATTCACCGGCTTCGATACGCGTTCATGGCCGTACATTTTTCGGTACGCCGCGGGGCGGGGACAGAGGAAAATGCGCTAGTCAGCGCCCTGCGGCGTTGCGCAGCTTGGTCTTGGCGTGACCAAGGCTGGCGCCAAGCGCGTTGCGGGAGCACGATTGCGGGCGGCAACGCGACTCTGTCGGATCGTGTGAGTGAGCCCTGGCGGCACGAGCCGATGCCTTTTGGAATGATTGGCGTGCCGGATCGCAATCCGTTCGTCAATGAATGCCAGTCGAGTTCAGCGCATGTGCGCTTTCTTGATCGGCGTGAATCTGCGTTGATCTGCGGATATAAATGTCTTCACAAGAGAAGAAATCGTCGGGCGCGGCCGGTACGATCCCGACCGCCGCCGCCATCGTGGATTTCCACGATCGCCTGGCCGCGGCCTATGGGCCGCAACACTGGTGGCCGACCCAGGACCGGGCCAATCCACGCTTCGAAATCCTGGTCGGCGCTGTGCTCACCCAGCACACGGCCTGGACCAACGTCGAGATCGCCATCGCCGCGCTGCGCGAAGCCGGTGCGCTGACGCCCGAGGCGATCCTGGCGCACGATGAACTGCCGGGCCTGATCCGGCGGGCCGGCCCGCACCGGATCAAGGCCGAGCGGCTGCGCTCGTTGTGTCGCTGGTTCGTGGCACGCGGTGGTTTTGCCGCGATCGAGGTGCTGGATACGGCCACCCTCTGCCGCGAACTACGCGCATTGCACGGCATCGGCCCGGAAACCGCCGACGTGATCGCGCTCTATGCCTTCGACCGGCCACGCTTTATCGCCGATGCGTATGCGTTTCGAATCCTCGAGCGCTACGGGCTGTGGCAGGGGCCGCGGCGCTACGAACGGCTGCGCGCGTCGATCGAGACGGCCGTAGGAGCACGTGCCACCGCCGCGTTCTGCGACGAGTTGCACGCGCTGATCGTGGCCCACGCCAAGCAGCGCTGCCACAAGCGGGCACCGGACTGCGCGCGCTGTGTGCTGGCGCTGACCTGTGCGCACGGCCGCCAACAGGCCGGCGATACGCCGGACCCGGTTCGGTGACAATCAGGCGGCGGCCTGCAGTCGCTGAATCGCCTCCCACAGTTCGGCCGGCGTAGCGACCACGGCATCGGCTTGCCACTGCGCGATATCGTCATCCAGCGGCACATAGCCGTAGCTGGCCGCGATCGTCGGCATGCCGGCCGCGCGTCCGGCCAGGATGTCGCGATCCGAGTCGCCGACGTAGACCGAATGCGACGGCTCGACGCCCATGCGCTCGCAGGCCAGCAGGATCGGCCGCGGATCGGGCTTGGATACGCCCGCCGTGTCGCCGCCGATGACGCACCCGGGGGCCGGGTCGAAGGCGGTGTGTTCGATCAATGGCACCGCCAGCGCCTCGATCTTGTTGGTGACCACGCCCCAGGCCAGATCCGCGGCACCCAGGCGCGCGACCAGCTCGCGGATGCCGTCGTAGGGGTGGCTCTCCTGCGTCATGCGTTGGCGATAGCGCGCGATGAAGCGATCGTAGGCCTCGCGATACCCGGCATCTGCCGGCGTGAGGTCGAAGCCGCGGCCCAGCAGGCCGCGTCCGCCGTAGGAGCAGTAGGGGGCGAGCACGTCTTCCGGCATCGGGTCCAGGCCGTCGGCACGGCGCATGTCGTTGAGCGCGCCGACCAGGTCGGGCGCGGTATGCATCAGCGTCCCGTCCAGATCGAACAGCACACTGCGTTGGCCGGCCGAGATCAAGAGGCGTCCCCGTTGCGGCGTGCGTGCACGAAGTAGTTCACATCCGGCCGCGCGCCGAGGGCCGCGTGGCGGGTCAGCGGGTTGTAACGCATGCCGCTGATGTCGACCACGTCGAGGCCGGCGTGCCGGCAGTACGCCGACAGTTCGGCGGGCCTGATCAGCTTGGCGTATTCATGGGTGCCGCGTGGCAACAGGCCGAGCACATACTCGGCGCCACCGATCGCGAGCGCCCAGGCCTTCGGCGTGCGATTGATGGTGGAGAAGAAGGTATGGCCGCCAGCTGCCGTCAGCCGGGCGCAGTCGTCGACCACATACGCGGGTTCGTCGACGTGCTCGAGCATTTCGTAGGCGACCACGATGTCGAACGCACCGGCGAGTTCGGCCGCGAGATCACGGCTCGAGACCACGCGATAATCGATGTCCAGCCGCGATTGCTCGGCATGGCGCCGCGCCGCTTCCACCGCCTGTTGCGCCAGATCGATCCCGGTGACGCGTGCGCCGCGCGCGGCCATGGCCTCGGCGAGCAGACCGGCACCGCAGCCGACATCGAGCACGCGCTTGCCCGCAAGGCCGCCGGCCCGGTGCTCGATATAGGCCGTGCGCAGCGGGTTGATGTCGTGCAGCGGCCGCATGTGGCCGCTCGGGTCCCACCAGTCGGCGGCCATGGCGTCGAACTTATCCAGTTCGGCTTGCTGATTACTCGGCATGACGATCATTCTCCGGTTGGGCGCGGAATGCGGCCAGTTTATCGGCCCAGGCGTCGGCGCGGTGCATGAGGTCGTCGATATCCAGCGTGGTCAGCTGGCGGTCGCGCATCAGGGCGCGGCCCGCGACCCAGGTGTCGGTGACCTGCTGGCGGTTCGCGCTGTAGACCAGGGCGGCGATGGGGTCGAATACCGGCCGCGTCTCCAGCTCGCCGAGATCGATGGCGGCCAGATCGGCGGCCTTGCCGACCTCGATCGAGCCGGTGCGGTCGGCGATGCCGAGCGCTCTCGCGCCGGCGATCGTGGCCATTTCCAGCACGGCGTCGGCCGAGACGGCGGCGGCATCGTTGCCGGCCACCTTGCCGATCAGCGCGGCGGTGCGCATTTCGCCGATCATGTCGAGATCGTTGTTGGAGGCCGCGCCGTCAGTTCCCAGCGCCACGTTGACGCCGGCATCGCGCAGTTTTTGCACCGGGGCCAGGCCGCTGGCGAGCTTGAGGTTGGATTCCGGCGAATGAATCACGTGCACGCCGGCCGCGGCACAGCGCTCGATCTCGGCCGCGGTGAGCTGAGTCATGTGCACGGCCAGCAGATTCGGCGTGAGCAGGCCGAGCGCATCGAGACGCGCGAGCGGCCGCTGGCCGTGCTCGGCCACGGCGCTGTCGACCTCGAATGCGGTTTCGTGAATGTGCATGTGTACCCGTACGTCCATTTCGTCGGCGTAGGTGCGCATCTTGGCCAGCGGCCCGTCGGACACGGTGTAGGGCGCGTGCGGGGCGAACGGGGTGATGATGCGCTCGTGGTGGCGCCAGGCGTCGTGCACGGCCAGGCCCTTGTCGACATACTCATCCGGCGTGGCCGCCCAGACCGTGGGGAAATCGATCAGGATCATGCCGATGGCCGCACGCATCCCGGCGCGGTCGACATGCTCGGCCACGACATCGGGGAAGAAATACATGTCGTTGAAGCAGGTCGTGCCGCCGCGGATCATTTCCGCCATGGCCAGATCGGTGCCGTCGGCGACGAATACCTTCGACATGAATTCCGATTCCAGCGGCCAGATATGCTGCTGCAGCCAGGGCATCAGCGGGAGATCGTTGGCCACCCCGCGCATCAGATTCATCGCCGCATGCGTGTGGGCATTGATGAAGCCGGGCACCAGCAGATGACGCCCACGCTCGATTACTTCCGCGTCCGGATAGGCGGGCCCGGCCTGCTCGCGTGGCAGGATAGCCGCGATGCGGCCCTGGCTGACCACTACGGCATGATTTTCGAGCCATCGATGCGTGCCATCGACAGGGGCGATCCAGCGGGCGTGAATGATGGTTTCGGACAAGATCTTGCCTCGCTTCGGGCGATGAATGAGCGGCCATTCGGCGGCGCGGGGCGCCGGCGCGCCGATGCTACCGGACGGGCCGCATCCCGGACAGCGTCGCGGCCGGCCAATGGCAATGGCTGTGGTATCATATCGCGCTTCGCGCAGAGGTCTTTCGGGCCCGGTCGACAGGCAGGTTTCGGGAGCTTTCCGATACTGCCGGCCGACCGCGACTGCGCGCCGGATCGCCAACTTGAACTAGCCTATGGCCGACGTCGCAAAAGAGATCCTTTCGATCAACCTGGAAGACGAGATGCGCCAGTCGTATCTCGACTATGCGATGAGCGTGATCGTCGGGCGTGCGCTGCCCGATGTGCGCGACGGCCTCAAGCCGGTGCATCGTCGCGTGCTCTACGCGATGCAGGAGTTGTCCAACGACTGGAACCGGCCGTACAAGAAGTCCGCCCGCGTGGTCGGCGACGTGATCGGTAAATATCATCCGCACGGCGACTCGGCGGTCTACGACACGATCGTTCGCATGGCGCAGGATTTCTCCATGCGTTACGTGCTGGTCGACGGCCAGGGCAACTTCGGCTCGGTCGACGGCGACGCGCCGGCGGCGATGCGCTACACCGAAGTGCGCATGTCGAAGCTCGCCCACGAGCTGCTGGCCGACATCGGCAAGGACACCGTCGATTTCATTCCGAATTACGACGAGTCGGAATCAGAGCCGGCGGTGCTACCGACCCGGCTGCCGAACCTGCTGGTCAACGGCGGCACCGGCATCGCCGTGGGCATGGCGACCAACATCCCGCCGCACAACATCCGCGAGATCATCAACGCCTGCCTGGCGGTGATGGATAACGAAGACGTGACCATCGCCGAGCTGATGGCACACGTCCCGGGCCCGGATTTCCCCACCTCGGGCATCATCAATGGCGCCTCGGGCATTCGCGAGGCCTACGAGACCGGCCGCGGGCGGATCTATACCCGGGCACGGGCGCATTTCGAGGATGTCGACGAACGCGGCAAGCAGGCGATCGTGGTCACCGAGCTGCCGTACCAGGTGAACAAGGCGCGGCTGCTGGAAAAGATCGCCGAGCTGGTCAAGGAAAAACGCGTCGAGGGCATCACCGAGCTGCGCGACGAGTCCGACAAGGACGGCATGCGCATGGTGATCGAGCTGCGCCGCGGGGAAACCCCCGAGGTGGTGCTCAACAATCTGTATCGTCATTCGCAGATGCAGACCGTGTTCGGCATCAACATGGTCGCGCTCGACGACGGCCAGCCGCGCACGCTCAACCTCAAGCAGATGCTGGAAGCCTTCATCCGGCACCGGCGCGAGGTCGTCACCCGGCGCACCCAGTACGAACTGGCCAAGGCGCGTGCGCGGGCGCATGTGCTGGAAGGGCTGACTGTCGCGCTGGCCAATATCGACGAAGTGATCGCCCTGATCCGGGCCTCCTCCGGCCCGGCCGAGGCCCGCGAAGGGTTGATGGGGCGCGAATGGGCGCCCGGACAGGTCAACGCCATGCTCGAGCGCGCCGGTGCCGATGCCTCGCGCCCGATCGATCTGTCGCGCCACTACGGGCTGCAGGACTCCGGCCGCTACCGGCTCACCGAAACCCAGGCCCAGGCGATCCTCGATCTGCGTCTGCATCGGCTGACCGGGCTCGAGCAGGACAAGATCGTCGAGGAGTTCGAGAAGCTGCTCGCCGACATCGCCGATTATCTTGAGATCCTGTCGTCGATGGCGCGCCTGTTCGAGGTCATTCGCGACGAACTGGTCGCCGTACGCGACGAATACGGCGATGAGCGCAAGACCCAGATCCTGGATGATCATCTGGATCTGACCACCGCCGATCTGATCTCGCCCGAGGATGTGGTCGTCACACTGACGCACGAAGGCTATGTCAAGAGCCAGCCGCTGGACGACTATCGCGCCCAGCGCCGCGGCGGCCGCGGCAAGTCGGCGACCAAGACCAAGGACGCCGACTTCATCGAGAAACTGTGGGTAACCCACACCCACGACACGCTGCTGTGCTTTTCGTCGCACGGCAAGGCGTACTGGCTCAAGGTGTACGAGTTGCCCAGTGCCGGCCGCGGCGCGCGCGGCAAGCCGATCGTGAACCTGCTGCCGCTGGAGTCCGGCGAGCGCATTTCCGAAGTGCTGCCGATCAAGGATTTCAGCACCGACGAGAACGTGTTCTTCGCCACCCGCAACGGCACGGTCAAGAAGACCGCGCTGGAGCAGTTCTCGCGGCCGCGCACCAACGGGATTATCGCCATCGATCTGCGCGACGACGACGCCCTGGTCGGCGTCGACCGGACCGGCGGGCAGGATACGGTGATGTTGTTCACCTCGGCCGGCAAGGTCATTCGCTTCGCCGAGGCGGACGTACGCCAGATGGGCCGCAACGCCGCCGGTGTGCGCGGCATCCGCCTGCCCGAGGACGACGAATCCGCGGCCGTGATTGGCCTGATCGTCGTGCGCGACGGCGAGATTCTCACCGTCACCGAACACGGCTACGGCAAGCGCACGCCGGTGGACGACTATCCGCTGCGCGGCCGGGGCGGCCAGGGCGTGCTCGCGCTCAAGCAATCGGACAAGACGGGTGCGGTGGTCGGCGCCACCCAGGTGTCCGAAGACGACGAGATCATGCTCATTTCCAACATGGGGACGCTCATTCGAACGGCGGTCTCCGAGATCTCCGTGCTGGGCCGCAATACCCAGGGCGTACGTATTATTCGAGTGGCCGACGATCAGCGCCTGGTCGGCGTGGATCGCATTGCGGTCGAGGACGCGGACGACGAAGCCGCGCCCGGCGACG
Organism: Salinisphaera sp. RV14; assembly: GCF_052044135.1. Lineage (NCBI taxonomy): Bacteria > Pseudomonadati > Pseudomonadota > Gammaproteobacteria > Salinisphaerales > Salinisphaeraceae > Salinisphaera > Salinisphaera sp. RV14. The sequence continues at coordinate 19,953 of NZ_JBQDYF010000007.1, read as the reverse complement.
GCGACGGCGAGACCGAGGCCCCCGAAGCGCCCGACGAGAATTGATGTCGGCGGGCGCGCCCGCTTTGTTTTCCACGAGGAGTGGTTTCATGTCACGTGTGTATAACTTCAGCGCAGGTCCCGCGACCCTGCCGGTCGAAGTGCTGGAAAAAGCCCAGGCCGAGATGCTCGACTGGAAGGGCACCGGCATGTCCGTGATGGAAATGAGCCATCGCGGCCCGGCCTTCGTATCGATTGCCGAGGATGCGACCGCGCGGCTGCGCCGTCTGCTCGATGTGCCGGATGATTACAGCGTGCTGTTCCTGCAGGGCGGGGCGGCCGGCCAGTTCGCCGGCGTGCCACTGAATCTGATGGGCGAGCAGCATACGGCCGATTACGTCGTCACCGGCAACTGGGGCAAGAAGGCCATCAAGGAAGCCGGCAAGTACGGCGAGGCCAACCTCGCCGCCTCCGGCGAGGCCGACGGGTTCACCTCGATCCCGGCGGTTTCGGGCTGGAACCTGTCCTCGAACGCGGCCTATCTGCATTTCACCCCGAACGAGACCATCCAGGGCGTGGAATTCCAGCAGGTGCCGGACGTCGGTGACGCGCCGCTGGTCGCGGACATGTCGTCGAACTTCCTGTCGCGCCCCGTGGACGTATCCAGATACGGCGTGATCTATGCCGGTGCCCAGAAGAACGCGGGCCCTGCCGGCATCACGATGGTGATCGTGCGCAACGATCTGCTGGAACAGGCGCAGGCATCGTGCCCGATGGTGCTCAACTACAAGCAGCAGCGCGACGCCGATTCCATGCTCAACACGCCGGCCTGCTATGCCTGGTACATCTGCGGCCTGACCTTCGAGTGGCTGGAGAACCAGGGCGGCCTGGAAGCGATCGAGAAGCTCAATATCCGCAAGTCGTCCAAGCTCTACGACTACATCGACACCTCGGACTTCTACTCCAACCCGGTGGACCCGGCCGTGCGTTCGCGCATGAACGTGCCGTTCCTGCTGGCCGACGATACCCTGAACAAGCAGTTCCTGGCCGAAGCCGAGGCGGCCGGTCTGTCGACGCTCAAGGGGCATCGCTCGGTTGGCGGCATGCGCGCATCGATCTATAACGCGATGCCGGAAGCCGGTGTGGATGCCTTGATCGATTTCATGGATACGTTTGCCCGGACCAACGGTTAGCCCGGGACGATGACCCGGGCCGTGCACCGGCCCGGGCGTCGTCGCCGGCACCGCCCGGGATGCCCTCGGTACAGGCCGGCGGCCCCTGACCGCGGCCCTTGGGGCCCCGTTTCCAGGATTGCCTTCAACAAGGATTGTCATGAGCCTGAAGATTCAAACCCTCAACAGCATTTCTGCCCGTGGCCTCGACAAGCTGCCGCGCGAGATCTACGAAGTGGCGTCGGAAATGAGCGAGCCGGATGCCATCATCCTGCGCTCGGCCAACATGCACGACATGGACATTCCGGCCTCCGTACGCGCCATCGGGCGCGCCGGTGCCGGCGTGAACAATATTCCCATCGACCGGATGACCGAGCGCGGCGTGCCCGTGTTCAATGCGCCCGGCGCGAATGCGAATGCGGTCAAGGAACTGGTGCTGTCCGGCATGCTCCTGTCGGCACGCAACATTCTCGGCGCCTGGCGCTATGTCGAGGCGCTCACCTCGACCGGCGAGGATCTCAAGAAAGAGGTTGAAGCCGGCAAGAAGAAGTTCAAGGGCGTCGAGTTGCCGGGACGTACGCTGGGGGTGGTCGGCCTTGGCGCGGTGGGTGTGAACGTCGCCAATGCGGCGCAGGCGCTTGGCATGGATGTCTCCGGTTTCGATCCGGGCATCACCATCAACAATGCCTGGCGCCTGAGTGCCGGCGTGGCCGAGGCCCTGTCGGTGGACGACCTGATGTCCGGCTCGGAATTCGTCAGCCTGCACGTGCCGCTGGTCGAAGGAACGCGCGCGCTGGTCAATGCCGAACGGCTCAAGCTGATGCCCCGGGGCGCGGTGTTGTTGAACTTCTCGCGTGCCGAGATCGTCGATGAAGACGCGGTGCTCGCGTCGCTGGCCGAAGGCCATCTCAAGTACTACGTCTGCGATTTTCCGTCCGAGAAGCTGCGGGCCCACGATCAGGTGATCACGCTGCCGCACCTGGGCGCCTCCACCGACGAGGCCGAGGACAACAGCGCCATCATGATCGCCGACCAGCTGCGTGACTGGCTGGAGGTGGGCAATATCCGTAACTCGGTGAATTTCCCCGAGGCGATCATGCCGCCGACGGCGAACGCGCACCGTATCGTGGTGATCAACAAGAACCAGCCGAACATGGTCGGTCAGATCACCTCCGCGCTGGCACGCCACAACCACAACATTGCCGACCTGCTGAACAAGTCGAAGGGCGAGATCGCCTTGTCGATGGTGGATGTCGATGCCGACGTGGCTCAGGCCGCGCTGGACGAGCTGGCGGATATCTCCGGCGTGCTCTGCGTGCGCTATCTGGGCGCGATCGGTCGCAACGCCGGCTGACCCCGTGCCCGTTGCGGGCCGCGCTCGGCGCGGCCCGCAATCCATGCCAGGGCCCGGTCGGTGATGCGCGCGGATGCCGGCCGCGGTCCGCGGAATAGGCCGGGCCCGGGGTCGGCGCGCTCATCTCCGGGCAAGACGTCGCGCTGCCGGCGAGCGGTCGCAGCGGATTGTGGCAGAATGACCGCCGCCCTCGCGGGCGTGTTCGCCATGGCGCCTTGTTGGTGCCGGCGGATCGATTCTGTTCTTGAAAACCACCCCACTCGGCGTCCCGCGCCGCGGTCGCTGCGAGTCAGGGCCATAACGCGGCGCCGTTCCAAACGTCAACAGGCCCCAGGCCATGAGCACACCATCCGATGACGAGGCGCTCGCCGATGCGCGCGCGAAAATCGACGAACTGGATCAGCGGATCCATGCGCTGATCAACGAGCGCGCGGGCGTCGCGCTCAAGGTCGCCGGGATCAAGCAGGCCGCCGGCCGCACGGATTTCTATCGGCCGGAACGCGAGGCCCAGGTTCTCGAGCGCGTCGCCGCGCGCAACCCGGGGCCGCTCCCGGATGCGGCCGTGGCGCGCATCATGCGCGAGATCATGTCCGCCTGCCTGGCGCTGGAAAAACCGATGACCGTGGCCTATCTCGGGCCCGAGGGCACCTATACCCAGGCCGCCGTCTACAAGCATTTCGGGCATGCGGTGCTGGCGTCGCCGAAACCGGCAATCGGCGATATCTTCCGCGATGTGGAGGCGGGCAATGCCCACTTCGGCGTGGTGCCGGTGGAGAACTCGACCGAAGGCGTGGTCACACACACGCTCGACCAGCTCGTCGGCAGTCGGCTGTCGATCTGCGGCGAAGTGGCGCTGGCGGTGCATCATCATCTGTTGTCGCATGCCGCCGGGCTCGGCGGCATCAAGCGTGTGGTCGCCCATGCCCAGTCCCTGGCGCAATGCCGGAACTGGCTCGATACGCACCTGCCGGGTGTGGTGCGCGAAGCGGTGGCCTCGAATGGCGAGGCCGCGCGGCGCGTGGCCGGGGACCCGGCCGCGGCCGCGATCGCCGCGCGCGCGGCCAGCGATTTCTATGACCTGCCGATCCTGGCCTCGAACATCGAGGACGAGCCCAACAACACCACGCGGTTTTTGGTTCTGGGCACGCAGCATGTGGCCGCGTCCGGCAACGACATGACCTCGATCCTGGTGTCGATCCGCAACCGGCCGGGCATGCTCTATCGCCTGCTCGCGCCGGCCGCCGATGCCGGGGTGGATCTGGCCCGCATCGAGTCGCGTCCGTCGCGCCGCCAAGCCTGGGACTACAACTTCTTCATCGACATCGAAGGCCACGCCGACGATGCGCCGGTCCGCCGCGTGATCGAGTCGATCGAGTCCGAGGCCGTCATGCTCAAGATTCTGGGCTCGTACCCGCGCTCGATCGGGCGCGAGGCCGAGTAGTGTCGATTGTCACGTCGAGATAGCGTCATGCCGAAAACCCTGTCCGAACAGGCCCACGCCGGAATTCACGGGCTGTCCGCCTACGTGCCGGGCAAGCCGATCGAGGACCTCAAGCGCGAGCTGGGTCTGACCTCGATCATCAAGCTCGCCTCCAACGAAAACCCGCTCGGCACCGCGCCGGCCGCACGCGCGGCGTTGGCGAATTTCGAGGGCGATCTGTACCGCTACCCGGACGGCAGCGGTTACGAACTCAAGCATAAAATTGCCGCGCGTCATGGTGTCGAGCCCGACCGCGTTACGCTCGGCAATGGCTCGGATGACATCCTCGAGCTCACCGGACGGGTGTTTCTCGGCCCGGGCAAGAACGCGGTGGTCTCGCAGCATTCGTTCGCGGTCTACCCGATCGTCGCGCGTGCCGTGGGCGCTGACGTGCGCGAAGTGCCGGCGCTGCCCGGCGATGGTGAGATGCCCTACGGGCACGATCTGGACGCCATGCTCGCGGCGATCGACGACAACACCGGCGTGGTGTTCATCGCCAACCCGAACAATCCGACCGGCACCTGGGCCACGCCCGACGCGCTGGCGGCATTTCTCGATCGCGTGCCGCCGGCGACGGTCGTGCTGCTGGATCAGGCCTACATCGAATACCAGACGCAGGCGGCGATGGTCGACGAGGCCGCCTGGCTGGCGCGATACGACAATCTCGTCATCACGCGGACCTTCTCCAAGATCTTCGGCATGGCCGCGCTGCGCTTCGGCTATGGCCTGAGTTCGACCACGGTGGCGGATTTCCTCAATCGTATTCGCCAGCCGTTCAACGTGAACATGCTCGCGCTGCATTGCGCGGCCGCCGCCATCGACGACCACGACTTCATCGCGCGCTCGATTGCGTCCAACACGCAGGAACGCGCGCGTCTGGGCGATGCGTTGGCGGCGCGGGGGCTCGCCTGCCTGCCGAGCCAGGCCAATTTCGTCACCTTCGATACCGGGCGCGAGGCACGCCCGGTTTACCAGGCGCTGCTGCATGAAGGCGTGATCGTGCGGCCGCTGGCCGGCTATGGGCTGCCGAAGCATTTGCGCGTGACCGTAGGGGGCGCCGCCGATAACGACCGCTTCATCGCGGCGCTCGACCGCGTGCTCGGCCTATGACGAACCGTGGCGCCGTGTTGCCCGATATCGACCGTATCGCGATCGTGGGGCTGGGTTTGATCGGCGGTTCCATCGCGCGCGGGCTGCGCGTGGCCGGCTACGCCGGCCATCTTTCCGGCGCCGTGGTTCAGCAGGCGGATGCGGCGCGTGCGGTGGAACTCGATCTGGTGGATGCGTGCCACAGCCGGATCGCGCCGGCCGTCGCCGACGCCGATCTGATCGTCATGGCCACGCCCCCGGGCGCGCTCGACCCGGTGTTGCGCGAGATCGCCGCCGCGCGACCGCCCGAGGCGATCGTCACCGATACCGGCAGCAGCAAGGCCAGCGTGGTGCGGGCGGCACAGCGCCTGTTCGCGCCCGCGGCGCGGGCGCGTTTCGTGCCGGGTCACCCGATTGCGGGCACGGAAAACAGCGGCATCGAGGCGGGCTTCGCCACATTGTTCAACGCCCGGCGCGTGATCCTGACGCCGGACAAACAGACCGGGGCGGCGGCGATCGCCACGGTGGAGGCGATGTGGGCGGCGCTCGGCGCGCGGGTCTCGCACATGACGGTGGCGCACCACGACGAGGTGCTGGCGGCGACCAGCCACGTACCGCATGTGCTGGCCTATACCCTGGTCGATACGCTGGCCGCGATGGCCGAGCGTACCGAAATTTTCGCCTATGCGGCCGGTGGCTTCGCCGATTTCACCCGCATCGCCTCTAGCGATCCGGCGTTGTGGCGCGATATCGTCAGCGCCAATCGCGAGCCGGTTCTGCACACGCTCGACGCCTACATCGAACGGCTCCAGCGGGTACGGGCCGACATCGCCGCCGGCGACGACGGGCGGGTTCATGAAGTTTTCCAGCGCGCGAAAACCGCGCGCGATGGGTTTGCGTCACAGCGGGAGCGCGACGAGCGATGAACGGTAGGACCTTTCACGTACAACCCGGGGGCGCGTTGAGCGGCGAGGTCACGGTGCCCGGCGACAAGTCGATTTCGCACCGGGCGATCATGTTCGCCTCGCTGGCGCGGGGCACCAGCCGTATTTCGGGTTTTCTGGAAAGCGCCGATTGCCTTGCCACCCTGAACGCATTCGGCGCCATGGGGGTGACGCATGGGCTGGAAGGCGCCACGCGTGTGATCGAGGGCATGGGCCTGCACGGCCTGCATGCCCCCGCGGCGGCGCTGGATCTGGGCAATTCCGGTACCTCGATGCGGCTGCTGTCCGGCATCATGGCCGGACAGGCCTTCGATTCCGTGTTGACCGGCGACGCCAGCCTGTCGCGCCGGCCGATGAAGCGCGTCATCGATCCATTGCGCCGGATGGGCGCGAAGATCGCGGGCCGCGACGGCGACCGGGCCCCGCTTTCGATCACCGGCGGCGCCCGGCTCGCCGCGATCGACTACACGCCGCCGGTCGCCAGCGCGCAGATCAAGTCCTGCGTGCTGCTGGCCGGGCTGTATGCCGAGGGCACGACGCGCGTGCACGAACCGGGGGTTTCCCGCGATCATACCGAGCGCATGCTCGACGCATTCGGCGTCGGGATCGCGCGCGACGGCAACACGGTGGCCCTGGCCGGTGGCCAGGCGCTTTCGGCCACCGATGTCGAGGTGCCGGCGGATCTGTCTTCGGCGGCGTTTTTCATGGTCGGGGCGTCGATCGCAAGGGGCGGCGACATCACCCTGCGCGGCGTCGGCATCAATGCGACGCGGCGCGGTGTGATCGATATTCTGCTGGCCATGGGCGCCGATATCACGCTCGAAAACGAGCGCGACCAGGCCGGCGAGCCGGTGGCCGATATCCGGGTGCGCTCGGCCGAACTGCGCGGCATCGACATCGGCGCCGCCGAGGTCGAGCTCGCGATCGATGAATGCCCGGCGATCTTCGTGGCCGCGGCCTGTGCCGCCGGCACCACGCGCGTGACCGGTGCGGCCGAGTTGCGGGTCAAGGAATGCGACCGGATCGCCGTGATGGCGCAAGGGCTGCGCCAACTCGGGGTGGACTGCCACGAAGTCGAGGATGGCCTGACCCTCGTCGGGCGCCCGCAAGGCGACGCCTTCGGCGGCGGCGAGATCGCCAGCCACGAGGATCACCGCATCGCCATGTCGTTCGCGATGGCGGGGCTGCGGGCGTCCGCGCCCATCGTCATCGATGACTGCGACTACGTCGATACCTCTTTTCCCGGCTTCGTCGAGCTCGCGGCACAGACCGGCCTGAACATCCAGACGCGGGCACCATCATGACCGCCGGTGCGCCCGTGATCACGCTCGATGGCCCGGGCGGCGCCGGCAAGGGCACGCTGGCCTCGGAACTGGCGCGCGGCCTCGGGTGGTGGCTGCTCGACAGCGGCGCCCTGTATCGCCTGGTGGGCCTGTCCGCATTGCGCGAAGGGCTCAACCCCGGTGCCGACGCCGACCGGGCGCGCGCGGCCGTCATCGCGCAGGGGCTGGCGGTACACTTTGTGCCCGATACGGGGGCCGGCCAGCGCGTCGAGCTGGCGGGCGCGGATGTCACCGACGCCATCCGGGCCGACGATGTCTCGGAAGCAGCCTCGCGCTGGGCGGCCCTGCCTGCCATCCGCCAGGCGCTGTTGGCGCGCCAGCGCGATTTCGTGGTGCCCCCGGGGCTGGTCGCCGATGGCCGCGACATGGGCACAGTAATCTTCCCGCAGGCGGATTTGAAGCTCTACATCACGGCCTCTGCCCACGAACGCGCCCGCCGCCGTTACGCGCAGTTGTCCGAAAAAGGTGTTGCTGCTAATCTTGAGCGGATATATCGTGAGATTGTGGAGCGCGACCAACGCGACGCGTCGCGGGATGCGGCTCCACTCAAGCCGGCGGCCGATGCCCATGTCATCGACACGACCGGCGAGGATGTGGCCACCTCGTTGGAGAAGATTCACGACCTGGTGGCGGCCAAGGGCTGGCGCGTCGACTGACCTGCCGGCCTCGAACGGGTCCGTTCGTGGTGCAATGCCGCGGGCGGTGTTTTTGTCTTTTCAACAACGGATGGCGTCGATAGTCTGGGCGCCGCAGGATTTTCCCCACTCATGTCTGAAAGTTTCGCCGAACTATTCGAGCAAAGTCTGCAGGGTCGTACCATGCAGCCCGGTTCCCTCATCAACGCCGAGGTGCTGGAAGTAAAGAACGATGTCGTGATCGTCGATGCGGGCCTCAAGTCCGAAGGCGTGATCCCGATCGATGAATTCTACGACGAGAACGGCGAACTGACCGTTGGCGAAGGCGACAAGGTCGAAGTCGCCCTCGAGGCCGTGGAAGACGGCTTCGGCGCCACCCGCCTGTCGAAGGAAAAGGCACAGCGGATCCGTACCTGGGACTTCCTCACCGAAGCCTACGAGAACAGCGAATCGGTTGTCGGCCATATCTCCGGCAAGGTCAAGGGCGGCTACACCGTCGATGTGGGCAACATCCGCGCGTTCCTGCCGGGCTCGCTGGTCGACGTGCGCCCGGTGCGCGATACGACCTACCTCGAAGGCAAGCCGCTCGAGTTCCGCGTCATCAAGCTGGACCGCCTGCGCAACAACGTGGTGGTCTCGCGTCGCGACGTGCTCAAGGAAGAGTACAGCGAAGAGCGCAAGCAGCTGCTCGACACGCTGCAGGAAGGCATCGTGCTCAAGGGCATCGTCAAGAATCTTGTCGACTACGGCGCGTTCGTGGACCTGGGTGGCATCGACGGCCTGCTGCACATCACCGACATGTCCTGGAAGCGGATCAAGGATCCCTCGGACGTGGTCAACGTGGGCGAGGAAATCGAAGTCAAGGTGCTCAAGTTCGATCGAGAGCGCACCCGTGTCTCGCTCGGCCTGAAGCAGCTGGGCGACGATCCGTGGGTGAATATCGCGCGTCGTTATCCCGAGCACACCCGTCTGTTCGGTAACGTCACCAACATCACCGACTACGGCGCCTTCGTCGAGATCGAGGAAGGCGTGGAAGGCCTGGTGCACGTGTCCGAGATGGACTGGACCAACAAGAACGTCAACCCGAACCAGATCGTGTCGGTCGGCGACGAGGTCGAGGTCATGGTGCTCGAGATCGACGAAGAGCGTCGTCGCATCTCGCTCGGTATGAAGCAATGCCAGTCGAACCCGTGGGAAGACTTCGCCGCGCAGCACGCGCGCAACGACGTCGTCACCGGTCAGATCAAGTCGATCACCGACTTCGGCATCTTCGTCGGTCTGCCGGGCAACATCGACGGCCTGGTTCACCTGTCGGACCTGTCCTGGAACGAGCCGGGCGAGGAAGTCGTCCGTGAATACTCCAAGGGCGACGAGGTCGAGGCCGTGGTGCTGGCCATCGATGCCGACCGCGAGCGCATCTCGCTGGGCATCAAGCAGCTGGCCCAGGATCCGATGGGTTCGTTCGTGGCCGACCATCCGAAGGGCAGTATCGTCTCCGGTACCATCGCCTCGGTCGATGCCCGTGGCGCGACCGTCGATCTCGGCAACGATGTGACGGGCTACATCCGGGCGTCGGACATTTCGCGCGAACGGGTCGAGGATGCACGCTCGGTGCTGTCCGAAGGCGAGCCGGTCGAGGCGCGTTTTGTCGGCGTCGATCGCCGCAACCGCTCGATCAGCCTGTCGATCCGGGCCAAGGAAGAAAAGGACGAGCAGCAGGCGATGCGCGATTACGCGGATACCGATGCCTCGACCGGTACGACCAGTCTCGGCGAACTGCTCAAGGAGCAGATGGCCGATCGCGACAACTAAGCGAAAGATAAACACGGGGTGCTTGCGTGCACCCCGTGTTTTACTTAGCCTCTTAACGGTTGTCTGCGGGGCGGCGAATAACGCGTACGCAAACCGCCGGCCGGCAACGAAGTTTTTGGGGCGGGCCGTATATCGGCACGTCATTGGGGGACGGCGTTTCTAGGGAGAGCGCTGGATGACTAAATCCGAGTTGATTGAGCGTCTGGTTGATCGCCAGGCACATATGACCCAGCGTGACGTGGAGCTGGCCGTCAAGCTGCTGCTGGACGACGTGATCGAGGAGCTTGCCGAGGGCGGGCGTGTCGAGATCCGTGGGTTTGGCAGTTTTTCGGTCCATCACCGACCGGCGCGGCGTGGCCGCAACCCCAAGACGGGCGAGGCCGTGGATATTCCGCGCAAGTTCGTGCCGCATTTCAAGCCCGGCAAGGAACTCCGCGAGCGCGTCAACAAGCCGCAATCCTAGCTGCGTTCCGTTCCGTTCGCTGTGTCTGCGGGCGCCTCGGTACGCCCCCGGGGCGTGAGCGTCGGCTGCGAGCGTGGTCAGCGCGGGCGGCGCCGCGGCAATGTCAAATGGGCGAATCGATTCCCATGCGCGCGACTGCCGTGGCCGCGTCACGGCCAGGTGGCGGGTATGGATTGGCTTTGTCCCCGAGGTGGGGCGAAACGGTACCTGCCGTAGCGACTCCGGTTCATCGTAACGGGCGTACGGCGCCCGCCGGCTGCGCTGCGCGATGCTGGCGCTCTTGGCGGGGCAGTCGCGGTCTGCGGATGGCCATTGCGGACTCGCACCAAACGGCAACAGGCCCTAGACTGGGTGGCTGTCTCGGGCCGATGCGCTCGTCGATCCAACGAGGAATGTCATGCTGCGCCTCATCCGTAACCTGATTGTTATCCTGGCGGTTTTCGTCGGTCTGGCCTTCGGGTTCCTCAATTATGGTTCGACGTCCGTCGATCTATTATGGACCCGCACGGCAGCGCCGCTGTCCGTGTTGCTGGGTGGCGCGTTTTTACTGGGGCTGGTTCTCGCCTTGATCCTTTGCGGGGTGCGCATGGCCAAGCTTCGCGCCCGGCTGGCGAGCACCCGCCGCCAGCTCAGGGATGCAGAGGCCGAAATCGCCAACTTGCGCAGCATGCCGATCCACAATACCTGAGGGCCGGAGCGCGCTGCCGGTTTCGCGGCCGGTCGCCGCGACGCGCGGCGACGGGCAGCACCGCGGACCGGCTCGGGACCACGCGCCACGCACCGGGGCCGCGCCCGCGTGAGCCGGCGTGGCGGCCGCCTCGCCAGGCGTCACTGCGGCGAATATCTCAGTTGCATTGTCTTCATGTCGGTCGCGACATGCGGGCGCCGGATGCGGCGTCGTTTCGATGCAGGCGACGGCGCCACCGGCTACGTCGATGGTTGGCGGGCGGTCAGGGTCGAGGCGGGGGGGGCGGCGCCACGGCGACACCGGGGCCGGCGCGCGTATCAGTAGTCGTTGCCTTTCGCGACGCCGCGCCGGCATTTGTCCTTCGACCACGCGCGGTGACAGGCGCGGACCATCTGATCGCGCAGCGCACGCAAACGGGACTTGTCGTAGGCGCTCAATTTTGCGGTCTGCAGCGCGGTCCGGAGTTGATTGATCGCCCGCGGATAATCGTCGAGCATGGCGAAATACCGCGCCTGGCGGTAGTAGGCCTCGCCGAGGTTGTTCTGTTTGCCGGCGCCGCGCGCGAGCAGGCGCTGCGCGGCCGGGTAGGTGTTGAGCACGCTGGTCTGCGACAGCAGATAATTGCGCATCACGGCCGGTTTGCCCTCCTCCTCGAGATTCTGGGCGTAGGCGAGTTTGAGCGGGTCGCTGTGGGGAAATTTCTTGAGCGCGGTGGACAGCACGTTGTCGGCCTCGGCATTGTCACCGGCCTGCTTGAGCGCATCGGCCAGGCCCATGCGCCAGGCCAGGATGTCGGGATGGGCCTTGAGCCCCGCGCGCAGCAGCGCGATGGCGTGCTGGTTCTGGCTCAGGCGGCTGAGCGCGAGCGCGTAACCGTACTTGTCGGCGGCAGCCGGGTGGTCGCTGGTGATTTCGCCCTTGAAGTAATCGCGCATGTCATTCGCGCTTTGCGCCTCGAGCACGCGGGCGCGCGCGCGCATGTAGGGGTATTCCGGGTTGGTGTGGACCCTGACGTTGGGATAATCCGCGGCGCGCGCGTTGGCCTCGGCTATGCGAGTCGAGGTCACGGGGTGGCTGAGTAGGATTTGCGGCAGTTGTTGCCCGTAGAGATCGCTCTGGCGCTGTAGCGTGCCGAAGAAGCGCCCCATGGCATGCGGGTCGTAGCCCGACCGTGCCAGATCGCGGATGCCCACCCGATCGGCTTCATGCTCATCGGCGCGGGTGTAGCTCAGTTGTTGCATGCCGAGGTGTGACATGCCGCCGGTGATCGCGGCAATGGCCGCGTCGCCGCCGCCGCCGGCCGCGGCGCCGGCAACCGCCGCCACAATGGCGGTCGCGAGCGTGGCAATGGTATCGCCGCGGCTTTCCGCCATCTGGCGCGCGATATGGCGTTGCGTGACATGCGCGATTTCGTGCGCCATCACACTGGCGAGCTCGCTCTCCGACTTGGTCGCCGTAATAAGGCCGGCATTCACCCCGATATCGCCGCCGGGCAGCGCAAAGGCGTTGATATCGTCGCTGTCGATGACATAAAAATGAAACTCGTCGGCGGGCCGGTCGGTATGACGCGCCAGGCGCCGGCCGACGCTGTTCACGTAAGCCGACAGCTCGGGATCCTCGATGATCATGTGCTGGCTGCGCAGTTGCGCGATCACCTGGGCCCCGAGGCGTATTCCCTCGCTCGGCGTCATCGCGGTATCGGCGGGCTGGCCGAGATCGGGCAGGTTGTAGTCGCCGTTGTCCGCGGCCGCCGCCGGGCCGGCCGTTGCGATGGCTCCGGCCAGCAGGATCAGGCCAGTGGCAACGGCACTTGAGTTGCGCATGGTGAGCAAGATCGATCAAAGCCCTTGAGTGGTTGGACTCAGCGTAGCGCGTTTGGTTCGGTCGGGTCACCGAACAGCCGGGCGCCGGGCCCGGCCCGCGGGGCGGCTGCAGGCCGGCCCGGCGCGGCCCTCGCGCCCGACTCGCCCGGTTGCTGACGGCGAAATACCACGACGCCCACCCGGTGTCGGCGTGGCACGCGCGGCGTGCAATGCGCCGGTGTGCGTGCATCGTTCATCTTCAGCGCCTACGATAGCCCGCTGATGCCCGCACCCCACAACGAGAACGGCTTCGATGAATGTGTTTCGCGCCTGGTTTGCCCGGCACCTGTCGGACCCCCAGCTGGTTTCGCTTGTTTTCATGCTCCTCGTCGGCCTGGTGCTGGTGTTGTTCGTCGGGCAGCTTGTCGCGCCCGTGCTGGCGGCCCTGGTCCTGGCGTATCTGCTGGATGCGCCGGTCATCTGGCTCGGTCGCCTGCGCGTGCCACGAACCGCCGGCGCGGCCCTGGTATCGGTGGCACTGCTGCTGGGGGTGGTGTGGGTGAGTTTCGCGCTCATGCCGCTGCTCACGCGCCAGGCCGGCCAGATCCTCCAGGAGCTGCCGGATCTCGTGCATAGCGTGCAGGCCTGGATCAGCGGACTGCCGGCGCGCTACCCATCGCTGATCACGCCCGAGCAGATGAATGCGCTGATCGGCAGCGTGTCGATCGATGTCGGGTCGCTGCGCAAGACCGTGCTCAGCCGTTCGCTCATGGTTGGCGCAAGTCTGTTCTATCTTGCGGTCTACCTGGTGCTGGTCCCGCTGATGGTGTTCTTCATACTGCGCGACAAGCATCAGCTGCTCGGCTGGTTCGCCCGGTTCGTGCCGCGCAACGGCGCGCTGCTGAGGCAGGTCTGGACCGATGTCAATATCCAGCTCGGCAATTATGTGCGGGGCAAGGCGGTGGAGATCGTGATCGTCTGGATCGCGGCCTACATCGTGTTCTGGTCGCTCGGGCTGGATTACGCCATGCTGCTTTCGGCGTTGGTGGGTTTTTCCGTGCTGGTGCCCTACGTCGGCGCATTCGGCATGACGGTGCCGGTGGTGCTGGTTGCGTACGCCCAGTGGGGCATGCATGCGCAGACCGTCTGGGTGTTGATTGCCTACACCATTCTGCAGATGCTCGACGGCAATCTGCTGGTCCCGATCCTGTTCTCCGAGGCGGTCAATCTGCATCCCGTGGCCATCATCACGGCGGTGCTGTTCTTCGGCGGCATCTGGGGATTCTGGGGCGTCTTCTTTGCCATTCCCCTGGCGACGCTTGTGCACTCCGTGCTCAAGGCGTGGCCGCAGAACGCGACTGCCGATGAGTCGGGGCGGCCCGGCGCGCGGGGTGCCGATTGATGGCATGCCGCCCCAAGCGCGCCGTTCGCTGACCGCCGGACCGGGCACGCCGGCCCGGCTTGTCAGAGGTGATCGGAGGCGAAATGCGCCAGACGGGAACGCTCGCCCTGGGCGAGGGTGACATGCCCGGCATGGCGCCAATTGCGAAAGCTGTCGACCACGCGGGTGAGCCCCGAACTGCTCTCGGTGAGATATGGCGTATCGATCTGGGCCAGGTTGCCCAGACATACGAACTTGGTGCCCGGTCCGGCGCGGGTGATGAGCGTTTTCATCTGCTTGGGGGTCAGGTTCTGTGCCTCGTCGAGAATCACGAATCGTTCGAGGAAGGTCCGCCCGCGCATGAAGTTGACCGAGCGGATCTTGATGCGGTTGGACAGTAACTCGTTGGTCGCGGCCCGCTCCCATTCGGATGCGCTGCCGCTGTTGCCGGTCAGCACCTCGAGGTTATCCATGAGCGCCCCCATCCAGGGCGTCATCTTTTCTTCTTCGGTGCCGGGCAGGAACCCGATGTCGTCGCCCACGGGAACCGTCACGCGGGTCATGATGATCTCGCGATAGCGTGACTCGTCGAGCGTCTGCGACAACGCCGCCGCCAGCGTGAGCAGGGTCTTGCCGGTGCCGGCCGCCCCCAGCAGGGTGACGATATCGATGTCCGGATCCATGAGCAGGTTCAGGGCGAAGTTCTGTTCGCGGTTGCGTGCATGCACGCCCCAGACGTGGCGTTTGCCCTCGCGAAAATCCTCGGCCAGTTCGAGCAGGGCGGTGCCGCCCTCGATGTCCCGGGTGATCAGCTCGACATCGTTCGGGCGATCGAAATGCAACAATTCGTTGACGTGCCAATCGGGCACATCGTCGCCGCTGACCTGGTAGAAGGTCTGGCCCATGTCCTTCCAAGACTGCATGTCCTCGGCATGCCGCTCCCAGAAGTCGCCCGGCAACGCAGCATGCCCGGTGTAGAGCAGGTCGAGATCCTCGATCACCTTGTCGTTGAAATAGTCCTCGGCCTCGATGCCGATCACCGACGCCTTGATGCGCAGGTTGATGTCCTTGGAAACCAGGACAATCTCCGACTGGCCGAATACCTTGCGCAGGGCCAGGGCGCTCAGGAGGATCGAGTTGTCCGCCTTGCTGCCCGGGAGCATGGTCGGCAGTTCGCCCTCGGGCGGCCGGGTCTCGAAGAACAGGCGGCCGGTGGCCTCCGGCGCATCACGCCCGTTGCCACGCGCCGCGACCGCGGCGGCCCGTTGATCGAGGCTGATGCCGCGCTCGATATCCGCATGCGTCTGCCCGGCGATCAACTCATCCAGAAAGCGGCTCACCTGGCGCACGTTGCGGGCGACTTCCGACACCCCCTTCTTGCCGCCGTCGAGCTCTTCGAGAACGACCATCGGTATGTAGACATCGTGTTCCTGGAAACGGAACAGGGCAGTGGGGTCGTGCATCAGCACATTGGTATCGAGAACGAAAACCCGTCGGGCCATGGCGTGCGTTACCGCGTGGTTGGTGGGACGAGACAGGTTACTGGGCCCCGGGGGCAGGCAATGCGCGCACGGCAGCCAGTACCTCGTCGGCATGATCGGGAACCTTTACGCCGCGCCAGACGTTCCGTACGACACCGGTGCCGTCGATCACGAATGTGCTCCGCTCGATTCCGATATGGGTTCGACCGTACATGTTCTTTTCTTTCAGCACACCATAAGCGTTGCAGACACTTTCGTCCGCGTCGCTGATCAGTTCGAACGGAAAGCCGTGCTTGCTGCGAAAGTTCTCGTGCTTGCGCAGCGAATCGCGGGATACGCCAACGATCTCGGCGCCAGCGGCCTGAAATGCGGTGTACAGGTCGCGAAAGGCCTCGCCTTCCTGCGTGCACCCGGGCGTGTTGTCGCGCGGGTAGAAATACAGCACCAGCGTCCGGCCGGCGAAATCGGCCAGCGAGAGGGTCTTGTCGCCGGTCGCCGGCGCCTTGAAATCGGGTGCCTTGTCTTCGGGCGCGATTGTACTCATGGCGGAAATTCCTTGATAACGATGGGCGGGGCTGCGCGGGCTAGGTCTTGATCGGATCGAGCAGGCCGTCGGCGTGCAGATCGTCACATACATCCATGAAGGCATCGCGCAGCGTCTGCGGATGCTGGGTGACCGGCACGTGCAGCGAAAGATGAACCGTACACATGTCGGCCCCGGTCATACCCGACTGATAGGCCTGTACGCTGGCCTCCTGCACGGCGACGTCCTGTTCGGTGAAAAAGCTCATCAACTCGGCCAGCAGACGTGGCTGCTGCGGGGCCACCACTTCGGCGGCATAGGGCCGGAATTCGCGCGCCAGTTCGGCCGGCTCGGTGTGCTCGAACTGGATGGCCAGGCCCAGGTGCTCGGCCAGGCCGGGCAGGGCGCTTTCCATCTTGCCCATGGCGCTCCAATTGCCGGCGAGCAGGAGCACCGCCGAAAAATGATCACCCAGCGGCGTGATACGGCACTCGATGATTTCGCAGCCACGACGCCCGATCGCGCGAATGAGGTCGTGGGCCAGCTTGTCCCGGCTGGCGCCAAGCACGACGAGCGACAGATACTTCTTTATTTCGGGCATGCGGGTCTCGGTTCGCGAATCGGGACGTTCAAAAGGCGGGTATGTTAGCACCAACAACACGGTTACAATCCCCGCTTCCCACGCGTGAGGAGGCACTGTGGTAATGGATACGCAAGCGCTCGGCGGAAGCATGGTCGCCATCGTGACGCCGATGCATGCCGATGGCAGCGTCGATTGGCAATCGCTCGAACGGCTCATCAACTGGCATATCGAGCAGGGTACCCACGGTATCGTGTCGGTGGGTACGACCGGCGAGTCGGCGACATTGGGGTTTCGCGAGCACGATGAAGTCATCGAGCGCACGGTCGACATCGTCGACAAGCGCATTCCCGTCATCGCCGGTACCGGCGGTAACGCGACCGACGAAGCCATTCGGCTGACACGCCATGCCAAGCGTGTGGGCGCGGACGCCTCGCTGCTGGTTTGCCCGTACTACAACAAGCCGAGCCAGGAAGGGCTCTACCGTCACTTCCATGCCATTGCCATGGCCGTGGATATACCGCAGATCCTCTACAACGTGCCGAGCCGAACCGGCGTCGACATGCTGCCCGAAACCGTGGCGCGGCTCGCCACGATCGACAATATCGTCGCGCTCAAGGAAGCCAAGGGCTCGATCGAGCGTATTCACGAATTGATCGAACACGTCGGCGACGCCATGCAGATCTATTCCGGCGACGACGGCACGGCCATGGAATCGATGCTCGTCGGCGGCAAGGGCAACATCTCGGTGGTGGCGAATGTCGTGCCGAACCTCATGAGCCGCATGTGCACGGCCGCCATCGAGGGCAAGCGTGAAGAAGCCGAGCGTCTGGACGCCGAAATGGCCCCCCTGCATTCGGCTTTGTTCTTCGAGGCGAACCCGATTCCCGTCAAATGGGCGCTTCAGGAAATGGGCTGGATCGAGCCCGGTATCCGGCTGCCGCTGACCCCGCTCGCGGACCATTTTCACGAGGCCGTGCGGGATGCCATCAAACAAGTCGTGGGCGAACATTAATCGGTTATACAACCAGTCGCGATCTACGGTAAACATGGCGGCGGGCACCGGAAAAGGTTCCCTGCCATGATCTGTGCCCGGGTTGAGGAGATTAACTGTTGAAGTCTTTTTCGGTGAGCCGTAGCCATGGAAATGATTTATACAGGGCAATATCCGTCACTACATCGGGGGGGGGTGATACAGAAAAGGTTTTGACCGCGAGCAGCATCGCGATGCTTGCGGCATCACCGATGGCTTTCGCGCAGACCCGTGATACGGGGCCCAGAGCAAGTTCGGCTAGCGCTTCCAACGCATCCGCGTGTTTGAATTCGGGTGGCGTGGCCAGGGAAGGTCAGTCGCAGGCGTTGGCCTATGGGGTCAGGGCCGCGGCTGTTGTGCGTGCCTCGCTCGCAGTCGCGTCCGACGGTAACGATCAAGAATGCGAACGCTACCACCAATGGCACCCACGCTACCCGGTGATTCTGGATGCTCGCGGAGGACTATGGCACGACGATCAATCTATCTAACGTTCGACTCCGGTGTCGCGCTCGGCAGCTACGCGGGGTTTACATCGGCCGGCAACAAGTACCGAGTACAAAGCACGGCGAGAGTGGTTTCAACAACGGTATTTACCTACGGCTCGATATCTTCTGCACCAAGTCCTCGCGCAGTTCTGTTACCGCGCATTACACGCCGCTTGCGCGCGATGGCGGCGCATCGCGCAACCGACAGTACAAGTTGTATTCACTCACCGGCATGCGAGATCTGAATCGCTATTGGGACGGTTTCAAGACGGACAACTAGTACGGGTCTTCGGTTGTATTGAGAGGGCCTGTGCGCGTATTACAGGGCGCCCTGGCGGCGTGCGTGGCACGCGAATGCAACGTCGGGTGGCGCAGATCGCGCTGGCTAGTGCGGTGGATTGGCTTGGTAGGCACGAGTTCCAGGCCGGCGTGCCGTCTGGTACGGGCGCGCTGTGCGACACTGTGGAGCTTTCAAGGAAAGCGCAATGAATAAAATCGAAAAGGTTAAGGCAAGGATTATGGGTCGAAGAGCGATGGTGGGCGGCCTCGTGCTCCTGCTGGCTGCGGTTCTTGGCGGTTGTGCGGGGTCCCCGAACTGCCTCACGACACAGCGTTATGAAAATGCCAAGGTGTTCCCGAAGCTCAAGAGTCCGGCCGGCCTCAAGATCCCCAAGCCCGATCCGGATATGAAAATCCCCTCGGTGCCGAACGGTCCCGTTGCCGCCTACAGCACGGCCCCGCAGGGCACAGACGCCAGCAATCCGCAGTCGCGTTGCCTGACCACGCCGCCGCCGCTCGGCACATCGAGCTAGAACGTCAGTTCGCCGTGCCATATTTCGAGTGTTTTTCGTCGCCGCAAGGCATCAAAAGCGTGGGAGTGGCGCGAGTCATTGCTGTGGTTGCCCCGCGATCCGGCGCAGCCTCCAACGCCGCGGCGCCGATGTCGGATTACGCCTTCGGCTAATCCGACCCACAACAGCCCGAACCACGCGCGTAGGTCGGGTTAGACCCCATGGATTGCATCGCAATCCATGATGCCCTTGGGATAGGCTAAAATCAGCGCCAAAAAAGTCTTTTTGGCACAGATGTTTGCGATGCAATCCATATCAGGCCGCAGGCCGTAAGCCGACACGATCGAAGCCCGCGCGGTAGAAGCGTCGCCCCAAGGGTTGGCCCGGACATCGCCTCCGCCCGGCGCATCCGATCCGCGTCGCCAAGCTGATCGACCCGGCGCGTATGTTGCGATGATGTCGCGCGTTCATCCGCGGTACGCCATGGACGCCGTGTCGACGCCAGAATGATGTCCACTTCGGCGTTTGTCGCCCCGGCCTATGCACGCAAAGGCTGTTCCCGTCCCGGCGGGTCAGGTACAATTCGCACCCGATTTGCGTTTCGTGAGTCACAAGCCGATATTCGGCAGGCGCTCGCTACGGGCGTCTATCGGTTACAATCTGCAGCCGTTTTAGGAGAGGTGTCCGAGCGGTCGAAGGAGCACGCCTGGAAAGCGTGTGTGCGGTAACCCCGTACCGAGGGTTCGACCAGCCGCACAGCGGCTGACGCGAGCAAGCTTGGCTTGTGAGTCCGGAGGATAAAAATCGCCAAAAGCGATTTTTACAATCCCTCCCTCTCCGGTCGCCCGCAAGGGCGACGTATCAGTTACAATCTGCAGCCGTTTTAGGAGAGGTGTCCGAGCGGTCGAAGGAGCACGCC